>JAWWPV010000175.1:0-3929 GCA_033854775.1 Trebonia sp. | reverse complement strand
GGATGCCCATGTGGAGAGTCTGGGAGCAGGCTGGGAAATCGCCCGGCGCCTGGCTGGAGCAGGGTCGCCATGCGTCGACGGTCGTCGGCGGGATTCGCAGGCCGGGACCGAGGCCTACGTCACTGCTCCTCCGGTCGGGGGGAATTGTGGATGACTGTCGTGAGCCAGCCGGCGATGTCGGGGACGACCGCCGGGTCCACGTGCTGTGCCGGCTCACACTCCGCCGGCGTCGACCGGCCGGTGCCGGGGAAGAAGAGTGATTGTCGGAGGGGTAGATGCGGAACGTCACGTCGGCGCGGTGGGCGAGGCCGGTCTTCCATCGCGCGAGGTCGTCGAGCACGGTCACCTGGTAGTCGCGGCCGCCCTGGAGGATGAGGATCGGCCGGTCCAGCGCCGCGGCGACCGCGACCGCGTCGTAGCCGCGCAGGTCCAGCCAGTACGGGGCCGGCGTGCCGAAGGGCAGCTCGCTGGCAGGCGTCGACGGGGACAGGTCGGGGCTGTCGACGAGCCTCGCCTGCTCGCTCATCGCCTCGATGGCGGGGTCCGATGCAGCAGCCGTCTCGGGGTCGAGCGAGGCGAGGTAGCGGATCTGCCGCACTGCGGTCCAGTGCAGCGGTTGTGCTCCGCCGGCGAGGATGACCAGCCCGGCGACCGAGGGCTCGCTCGCCGCAACGCGCGGGGCGACGGTGCCGCCCAGGCTGTGGCCGAGCAGGAAGATCCGCTCGGCATCGACGGCCGGGTGCTGCCCGAGCAGGTGGACAGCCGCGAGGGCGTGAGGAACGTACTCGTCGGCGACGGTGAAGTCGTGCGCCGTCTTGACCTCGCTCGGGTGGGCGAACGTCACCTTGTCGAAGCGCAGCACGGCAACGCCGCGACTTGCAAGGCCCCACGCGAGGTCCTTGAGCGGCTTGTTCCGTCCGATCGTCCCGTCGCGGTCCTCCGGTCCCGAACCGGCGAGCAGGACGATTGCGGGCCGCGGCTCCGGCCGGCGCGGCAGGCTCAGCGTGCCGGGTACTGCCAGAGGACCGGAGCCCACGGTGACGTCCTGCTCATCGAACTGCTCGGGGTTCGCATAGGCGGGCGGCTCCCACGGCACGGCGGGCTCGGCCGCGCTGGCGGGCGCGAGCTGGAGACCGGTGAGCCAGCCCGATTCGTGCACCGAGACCATCAGCGTCAGGGCTCCGCGCTCGCACGTCACGGGAACCCTCACCACGACGACGCCGGCCGTGGCCGGCTCGCTCACCGGTGGGCCGACCGAGGAGACCGGGCCGCGCCGGTCGAGCTCGACGGCCCAGGCAGCCTGGAGCGCGTCGGTGGTCACCATCGCGCGCAGGGTCGGTGCGAACAGGTCGCGGATCTCTGTGAACCGTTCCTCCTGCGCCATCTCAACGACCGCCAGACTCATCGTCATCGGCGGTGCCGGCATCGTGAGCTCCTTGCGCGTGAACTGCCGCCGGGTTGATCACCACCGGCCGAGGCGGGCCACCGAATGCGACACTGTAGCTCCCGCTGGGCCGACGCGCCTCCGCGACGTGGCGTCGCGATCGGAAGAGGCCGACGCGGTCCTTGGTCCAGTCCACTGGTGAACAGCAGAGGAGGAACCCTGGGCTTCTCCGGTCAGCCATCGCTGTCCTTCTCACGGCAGTGGGTGGTGGCTTCTTCTGCTTGGGAGCCAGGCACGGTACCGAGACGATGGCAATCCGACATGTAACACCTGATAGGTTGCAAACGCAATGCACGACGACACCTTCTACAGCGACTTCAAGGACGCCACCCTGGTGATGCGCGGAACCGTTGCGCCACTGGATCGACGTGCGGGCGACGTCGTCGTGGAGTTCAGCACCCGCTCGCCGTACAGGTCGCTGTGCGATCTGGGCTCCCAGCTCTCCACACCGCACGTCGGCGATACGATCACGGTGCTGGCTGAGGGGGCTACGGCTGAGCGCCGACCTTCGGCAGTGGTGTTGACAGGTTGTACCCTCCCCTAGGAACGCGTCGACCCGCTGGGGTGCGGGCCCTCCGAATGCGGAGCGTCCGGGTGGCGACCTCGTTCAGATCAGATCTGGTTCAGGCCGCCGTCGACGTAGAGGTTGGTGCCGGTGATGAAGCTGCTCTGGCTGGAGGCCAGGAACAGCACCGCGTCGGCGATCTCCTCGGGACGGCCCATCCGGCCGAGCGGAACCTGTCCGGCCAGGGCCTGCTTGAGCTGCGCGGCCTGCTGCTCGTCGGCGGCAACGCCGCTGATCCCGGGGGTGTCGGTCGGCCCCGGGGCGATGGCGTTGACGCGGATGCCGCGGGCCTTCAGCTCGTTGGCCCAGGTGCGGGCGAAGGAGCGAACCGCCGCCTTGGAGGCGGCGTAGACACCCATGGCAACGGCGCCGGAGGTGGCGGCCGTCGAGCCGGGCAGGATGACCGACGCTCCGTCGTTCAGTAGCGGCAGCGCCCCCTGCACGGTGAGCAGCAGTCCCTTGACGTTGATGTCGAAGGTCTGGTCGAAGTGCTCCTCGGTGACCTCCTCCAGCGTGGCGAGCGAGCCACGGCCGGCGTTGGCGAACAGCACGTCCACCCGCCGCCCCGCCGAACGCACGGTGTCATAGAGGCGATCCAGGTCGCCGGGCACCGACATGTCGCCCTGGACGCCGGTGACCCGCGCACCGATGGACTCCACGGCGGCGTCGAGCTCCGACTTGCGCCGGCCGGTGATGAAGACGTGCGCACCCTCGGACGCCAACCGCCGAGCGGCGGCGAGGCCGATGCCGGTCGTGCCGCCGGTCACGACCGCGGTCCTGCCGTCGAGCTGTCCCATGAGACGTCCTCTCCTCTATCCCGAGCCGCGCAGCACCTCGGGCAACTTGTGTACCGTAAGGTACCGATATCACCGTAGCACGTCACGCGGCACTTGTGTACCGGTCGATACCGATCTGGGTATGCTGGTGCCATGAACGGCGCACGGCGACCGGTGATGGGCAGGCCGCGCGGCTTCGACGCCGACCAGGCGCTGGAGCGCGCGCTCGAGGTCTTCTGGCGCCACGGGTATGAGGGCGCCACCCTCACCGACCTGACCGAGGCCATGGGCATCACGCGGACGAGCATGTATGCCGCCTACGGCAACAAGGATGAGCTGTTCCGCAGGGCGCTGGAGCGCTACACCCTTGGTCCGGCCAGCTATGGCGTCCGAGCTCTCGAGGAGCCGGCCGCGCGGGCCGTGGCCGAGCAGGTCCTTCACGGCGCGGTCCAGGCCACCACCCGGCCCGACCGCCCGGCGGGATGCCTGTGCGTGCAGGGAGCCCTGGCCACCGGCGAGGGCGGCCAGGCCGCCCACGATGCGCTCGTGGCCTGGCGCCGGGACGGCGAGGAGGCCCTCCGCGCACGCTTCGCCCGGGCTCGTGACGAGGGCGACCTGCCCGCCGGCAGCGACCCCTCCCTTCTCGCCCGCTACATCGGCACGGTGGTGTACGGCATCGCCGTGCAGGCAGCCACCGGCGTTCCGCGGGAGGACCTTCACCGGGTCGTCGACCTCGCCCTGCAGGCGTGGCCCACCCGGCCGGCCTCGTCCGACGCCTGATGGGGTCACATGGGACGAACGGATGTTCGTTGATCTGCTATGATCCGCCGCCCGAGAGTGGGATCAGTCGCGCCTGGCATCCCGGACACGCAGGGGTTCCGGGTGGTCGGCCAGGGCGATGACCGGGCGCGGCGTGATGCGGTGGCCGAGGAGGATGGGGCGGTCGGCCTGGCCGAGCAGCAGCGGGAGCCGCTCGTCGGTGCGGATGCGGCCGTACCGACCAGGGCTGCTCGTGCTCCCCCAGACGCGCCGTCTGGAGCTGTTCCGCCTCGACGCCAGGCAGCTGATGCGCCAGCACTTCGACCAGCTCGCCGGCCGGACCGGCGCGTGGCGATCGTCGGGGGAGCCCTCAGGGCCCTCCGCC
>JAWWPV010000174.1:0-4639 GCA_033854775.1 Trebonia sp. | reverse complement strand
CCCGAGCGCTGGCCGTCGCGCTAGCCGATCGCCGTGCCGGGGGTCGGCCGCCCGGGGAGTTGCGGGCGGGGACGGGCGGCGCAAGCTCTCGTTCGGGATCCTGCTATCGGGTACCGGCGGGAGCCTTCTGGCGGCGGCGACCTTCGCCACGGACCGGGTCCGTAACCCAGAAGCGGGTCGCTGAAATCTGATCGCGACCTGAGAGATACAAAGACGGCCCTTTACGTAACCGCCGCTTTGGGTTAACACTTAACCGGTATAGCCCACCTGTTCAGCGGCGGCATCGGGGCGGACGGGACGAAAGCCCCTTCGGCCAGCAACGGTGACGCCGCACCTAGAACGGACAAACACCCCAGGTGAGGCACCGTCTCGGGGTCGGTTGGCGCGCGCCGGATCGGCATGCGACCTCCGTCCTTACCCCTTGACGGGGCCCGCGCCCCAGGGGCATCGCAGGACTTTGCTAGTGAGGAGGCAGGAGCAGGTGAGACCTACAAGGAGTAAGACGGGCAAGCGGTGGCGGTACGGAACCGCCGCTGTTGCCGTGCTGACGCTCGGGGTTGCGAGCGCATGTAGCAGCGGTTCGCCGAGCAGCCCGGCGGCATCGTCGGGTTCCGCGTCGGCATCGGGGCCGGCATCGGGGGCAGCCGGCAGCGGCGGGACCCTCAGCTTCCCGAGGAACGAGACGCTCTACACCAGCGGTACCGCCTACGGGCCGCCGGTGAACTGGAACCCGCTCGACACCGGTGCGTTCGCGACGGGCACGCAGGGGCTCATTTACGAGCCGCTGTACCTGTACGACCCGGTCAAGAACGCGTATAACCCGTGGCTGGCCAGCGGCGCCGAGGCGTCAGGCTGGCAGGGCACCAAGTACGTCATCAACGTGCGGTCAGGCGTCAAGTGGAGTGACGGGCAGCCGCTAACCGGTGCCGACGTCGCGTTCTCCATCAACCTGGCGCGCACCAACGCGGCCGACCCGTACTCGGCCAACGTGGCCACGGTCGCGAACGCGGTCGCGAGCGGCAACACGGTCACCGTGACCTTCAAGGGCACGCCGGGTTACACAGAGTTCACCGACTACCTGTGGAAGGCCCCGGTCCTCCCGCAGCACATCTGGTCCAAGATCCCGGCGAGCCAGATCGCGACCAACGCGAACACGCACCCGGTCGGCACGGGCCCGATGACCCTGGACACCGCCAACACCCAGGAAGTCGCCTACCAGACCCAGCCGGGCTGGTGGGCCACGAGCGCGCTCGGCCTGTCGTTCAAGTTCAAGTACCTGGTGGACGTCGTCAACGGCTCCAACAGCCAGGAGCTCGGCCAGCTGAACTCGGGCAACATCGACTGGTCCAACAACTACCTGCCGGGCATCAACATGCTCGCGTCCGCGCAGGGCGGCAACGGCGGTTACACGCTCAAGTTCTACTACCCCAAGACCCCGTACATGCTGTCGGGGAACACGGTGTGGCTTGAGCCGAACACCACCAAGGCCCCGATGAACAACGTCAACTTCCGTAAGGCGCTGGCTGCCGCGCTCAACCCCTCGGCGATCGCCCAGGCGGTGTACGGCGGCATCGCGGCCCCGTCCACCCCGACCGGCCTGCTGCCCACGCTGAACAGCGCCGGGTACGTGAACTCGTCTGTGGTCAAGCAGTACGCCACCACCTACAGCCCGTCGCAGGCCAAAACGCTGCTGGCGAAGTCCGGCTACAACGGGCAGACCCTCACGCTGGAGGCCCCGCAGGGCTGGTCCGACTGGAACACCGCGCAGCAGGTGATCCAGCAGGAGCTGGCGGCGGTCGGCATCAAGATCCAGGTCACCGAGCCGTCGTCGAACCAGCGCACCGCTGACCTGACGAACGGCAACTACGACCTGGCGCTCGACAACAACGCTGGCCTGGACTCGAGCCCATGGTCCTACTTCCAGCGCGTCTACCAGCTTCCGATCCAGAAGGCGCAGTCCGCCCAGGAGAACTGGGAGCGGTTCAGCTCGCCGACGGACTGGAACCTGGTGCAGCAGGCGGCCGGCGTTGCGCCGTCCAACACCACCCAGCTGAACCAGATCTACTCCTCGCTGGAGAAGGACTTCCTGCAGCAGCAGCCGGAGATCCCGCTCTGGTACAACGGCATCTGGTTCCAGGGCAACACCCAGTACTGGCAGAGCTACCCGTCAAGCACGGGCAGCGACCAGAACATCCCGGCCATGTGGGCCGGCTACATCGGCGCCATGACCACGGTCCCGGCCCTGGCGCAGCTGTCGCCGACCCCGCAGAAGGCCAGCTGACCCAGCCTTCGCTGGTTCAACTGATCAACCACTAGCGGTCCTCAAGCGGCCCGCTCCCCGCCCTTGCGCCGGGGAGCGGGCCGCGAGGGCCGTTGACCACATCCGGGAGCCTGCCAGTGCGGCGCTATCTCACCAGGAAACTAATTACCTACGTGCTGGCGTTCTTCGTCGGCGTGTCCATCGACTGGGGCATTCCCCACCTCATGCCGGGTGACCCGATCCAGGGGCTGATCGCTCGGTTCAACGTCGGTAGTTCTGCGGCTTACGCGGCGCTGTACAAGCAGTTCGCCCAGTCGTTCGGCCTTAACGTGCCACTCTGGCACCAGTACCTCGACTTCTGGAAGGGCGTGCTGACCGGCAACATGGGCGGCAGCATCTATGCTCCAGGGGCCACGGTCAACTCGCTCGTCTTCGGCGCGATGCCGTACACCCTCGCGCTGCTCGTCCCCGCCGTGCTGCTCTCCTACGTCGTGGGCAACCGGCTTGGTGCGGCAGCCGCCCGCCGCAAAGTGCTCGACAACACCGCCCTCCCGTTCGGCCTCATGCTCCAGGCGATCCCGTACCCGTGGCTCGCCCTGGTGATCCCCTACCTGTTCGGCAGCGTGTGGCACCTTTTCCCGACGTCCTTCGGCTACGACCAAGGGCTGGTCCCGCACTTCGACTGGACGTTCATCGCCTCGCTGCTCGACCACTGGTTCCTGCCGTTCCTTACCGTGTTCCTCGTGAGCCTCGGCGGCCAGATGATCGGCATGCGGAACCTGATCATCTACGAGCTTGAGAACGACTCCTCCCGCTACCTGCGCGCGCTCGGCGCGAAGGAGCGGGTCGTGCGCGGCTACGCCTACCGCAACGCGTCGCTGCCCCAGCTCTCCGGGCTTGCCCTCGCGCTCGGCGTGGTCATCGGCGGCAACATCGTCACCGAGATCGCCTTCAACTACCCCGGCCTCGGCAACCTGATCTTCAAGGCGATCAGCAACCAGGACTTCTTCCTGCTGCAGGGCATCTTCATCTTCATCGTTCTCGGCGTCCTGATCGCGAACTTCATCATCGACCTGGTGTTCATCGCGGTCGACCCGAGGACCCGGCTGAGCATGCAGGGGGCAGTGGCATGAGCGAGTCGATCAGCGAAGCGCCGGCTCCCGAGGTTGCCGCCATCGGCCTGCCCGCCGGGCCGGGCGCGGCGGGCGCGCCGCGCACGGGCAACGACTTCCTCCACTACGGGTTGCGGAACAAGAAGCTGCTCTTCGGCCTCGGCCTTGAGCTCCTCCTGGTCCTGGTGGCGATCGTCGGCCCGTATCTCGCCAAGAACCCCCCGATGGAGATCACCACCTTCCCGCTGCAGCACCCGGGCAGCAAGTTCTGGCTGGGCACCGACATCACCGGCTATGACCTGTACTCGCAGCTCACCAACGGGTTGCGCGAGTCCTACCTGGTGGGCGCGCTCGGCGCGGGGTGCGCCGCGGTGATCGGCATGGCGCTCGGCTTCATCGCGGGCTGGCGCGGCGGCTGGCTCGATGAGGTGCTGCAGCTGATCACGAACATCATCGTGATGATCCCCAGCCTCGTCCTGCTGGTCGTGATCGGCTCCTACCTGTCCTCCAAGAGCATCCTGTTCGAGGGCGTTTTCATCGGCCTGACGACCTGGCCGTGGGTGGCGAGGGCGGTCAGGGCGCAGACGTTCACGCTGCGCAGCCGCGAGTACGTCGACCTGGCCAGGCTGTCGGGCAAGCGGCCCTTGTCGATCATCGTCAAGGAAATCGCGCCGAACATGGCGTCCTACCTGTTCCTCGTCGTCATCCTGCTGTTCGGCAGCTCCATGCTGCTCGCGGCCAGCTACGACTTCCTCGGCCTCGGCCCGACCAACGTGGCCTCGCTGGGCTGGACGATGAACCAGGCCAACGCGAACGCCGCGCTGAACTACCACTTGTGGTGGTGGTTCATCCCGCCGGGCGCCGTGCTTGCCCTGATGGTCTTCGCGCTGCTTATCGCCAACGTCGGCCTCGACGAGGCCTTCAACCCGAAGCTGAGGGAACAATGAGCGTTAGCGTTGAGAACCTCTCGGTGGCGTACCGCAGCCGCCGGGGCGACGTGACCGCTGTCGACAGCGTCAGCTTCTCCCTGGCCGACGGGGAGATCATGGGCCTGGCGGGCGAGTCGGGCAGCGGCAAGTCCACCTTGGGGAACGCGCTGGTCTACCTGGACCCCCGGATGAAGGCGACGGGCGGCAAGGTCACCGTGGACGGCAAGGACCTGCCGATCTCGGATAACAACGCGATGCGACACCGGCGGATGACCGAGGTCTCGCTCGTCCCGCAGTACGCGATGTCCGCGCTCACCCCGACGCGGAAGATCGGCAAG
>JAWWPV010000173.1:0-2652 GCA_033854775.1 Trebonia sp. | reverse complement strand
CCGCGCAGGACAGGGCCTGGGCGGACCACAGCGCGCGGAACTCCGTGACGGCGAACACGTCGCGGTAGGCGACCGGGTGGTCGCCGGGCTGCCGATGCCGGCCCGGCCGCGGTGCGTGCGCCGGCCTCCGGGAAAGCGGGGGGTGCTCTCCGTTGTGCACGGGCGGCTCTTCCTCTGCTGTTACGTGCGTCTTGCTTCAGGCGCCGGGGGGACGCCTGAGCGGATCGCAACCCTTCTCTCACTTTGTGTCATCGAGTACGGGCAGATAGCGCCCGGTTCTGTGACCGGCAGTAGTGACGTGGAGTCGTGAGTCGATTGCTTACCGTGTCGAATTTTTGGCAAATGCGCAAGGGGTTCCGGCATGATCGTCTTGGTTCGGGTGGTCGCACTTGTCGTCGGCGTACTGCTGAGTAGGCCGTGACCAGCGATGACGGCCTGACGGGGAGGGCGGGAGGGTTTGCGGGGACAGGTATGGATTGCTACGGGGACAGGTCTAGGTGGCTGGTTCGATGGGCCGGGGAAGGCGGGATGGCAGGGCCTGCGGGGCGTCTCGGGGAGTCCTGTGGGGAACGCTTTGGCGCGCACGCCGGTTGTCCCCTATGCTGGGGCAGTCCCCGACGGCGGGCGCCAAGGGTTCCACGGCGGTGGCGGCCGTCATCGGCCCCCATCGTCTAGTGGCCTAGGACACCGCCCTTTCAAGGCGGCGGCACGGGTTCGAATCCCGTTGGGGGCACCGTCGGCCAGTGGCCGGCACAGATGGTCCTGTAGAGCAGCTGGTTAGCTCGCCACCCTGTCAAGGTGGAGGTCGCGGGTTCAAGTCCCGTCAGGACCGCTTGGCTGAGACCGTTCGTGATGGCTCGTGTGACGTGCGGTCAGTCACGGTCAGGTAGCTCAGTTGGTATGAGCGTCCGCCTGAAAAGCGGAAGGTCGGCGGTTCGACCCCGCCCCTGACCACCCATCTTGAGCAGGCAAAACGCCCCGGCGGATCACTCCGACCGGGGCGTTTGACGGCAACGGTGACGGCAACCGTCCGGGTTGTGGCGCTGGCTACGCCAGCGCTTCGCCCAGCTTGCCTAGTGCCCTGCGCTTCTCATCGAGCGATGTATGGGCGTAGATCGTCATCGTGACCTCGATGTCGCTGTGGCCAACGATCTCCCGCACCATGTCCGGGGCCACACCCAGGTGCAGGAGTAACGAGACGCACGTGTGCCTCATGTCGAGAAACCGGGTGCCGGTCAGCCCGGCCGCGATACGGATGCGGCCCCAGCTCCGGCGAAGATTGTCCGGCTCCATCGGGGTGCCGAGCCGGGTCGGGAAGACGAGCCGACGAGCGGAGGCGAACCGCAGCCAGGCGCGGGAGGTAAACGGGTGTGAGGATCAGCGGTGCTCTGCCGCATGGGCCTGGCCAGGGTTGCTGCCGCTCAGGCGCTGTCATGTGGGGCTGGTGGCACCGTGACCGGGCACCCGGTGATTCACCGGTCCGGCGTTTCCACGTCCATCCCTGGATGAGGGGAGGGCTCAAGGGTCCTCGACGAAACACGTACCCAAAGTACGTGCCCAATACTCTCGATACAATCTCAGTTTCTGGTGGTCAGCCGTCCCGCGAGGTCGCGCAGGTCGCTGGCGGGCCGGTCTTGCATCGTGAGCAGGTCAGAGACGAGCAGCCGGACCAGCTCGTGGCTGCGTACCTGTTCCGGGGTGATCTGCTCCGCCTCACGCAGCGCGGCGACCGCCTCGGTGACCTGGCGGCGCTGGGCGTGCGCGCGGGCCACGTCGATGAGCATCCGCGCGCGCCGTTCGGCGGACAGCCCGGCGGTGTCCACCGAGGCGGCGACCCGCAGGGCGCGGCCCGCGTCGCCGAGTTCGACGGCGACCGCGATCTCATACAAGGCGACGTTGGCCGGGCCGAACTCGGTGTTGTAGTCGTTGCGGCCTTCGCCGAGCTGCCCGGCGATCTGGCTGGCCCGCTCAAGCTGCCCATAGGCGGTATCGGCGTCGTTTGTCCGGGCCGCGATGACGGCGCGCTGCAAGGTCAGCCCACCCTGCAACGACATGGCTTGTTTGTTGCCCTCGCCCGTCATCGTCGAGAGTGCGTCGGCGGCGGTGCGAGCGGTCTCCTCGGCCTGGCCGTAGTGGCGGGCGGCGATGAACACGAACACGAGCCGGTACGCTCCGGCCGCCACTAGCAGCGGGTCACCCGCCCGTTCGGCGGCCGCCATGGCCCGGTCAGCGGCGATCCAGGCCACGTCGGGTTCACCGAGCTTGGCCAAGGCGGCCGAGCAGGCCTGGTACGTCGTGGCCAGCAGTTCGAACGCTTCCGCCCGCTGCTTCTCGGGTGCTGTCCGGGCAGCGGTTTCGAGGTCGGGGACCAGACTGTGCAGCAAGTCGGTCAGCTCGGTGTAGCGCCCGGCGTGCGTCAGGTCCCACGCCTTGCCCGCCTTGCCGCGGAGCGTGCTGATCGCCGGTGCGCGCCCACTGCCGAGCATGGCACGGAGCATGTGAGCGCCGGACAGGACTAGCCGCAGTTCGCCTGCGCCCGGGGGTTCCGTGGTCACCGCGGCGACCACGGGTGCCTCCGCGGCCAGCTCCGCGAGCGGGATGTCGAGCGCGGCAGCGAGGGTTTCCAGCACCGACATCCGGTCGACCCTGCGG
>JAWWPV010000172.1:0-2807 GCA_033854775.1 Trebonia sp. | reverse complement strand
TGGAAACTCCGGGCTGGCCAGCGTATCATCGGCTGCGTGGCTGAGACGATTGAGGCGCTTGAACGGCGGATTGACGAATCGCGGGTCGCCGTTCGCGAGGCGGTGCTAGCGGGCGACCCCGCGCTCGCGTCGGCGCGGCGCGCTGAGCTGAGGCGGGCGGAGCAGGCCTGGGAAGAGGCGCTCACCGCCGCCGCCGCGCCCCCGGTCACGCCGGCCCCCCGTCCGCGGCCGCCTGAGCCGTCCGGGTCGCTACTGCCGCTGCGCGAGCAGGTCTACGAGGCGCTCAGCCTGCTTGCGGTCCCGGCCGCGCCCAAGCTCATCGCCACCGTGCACGAGGCGTTCTTCGGCTCGACGTTCCCGACCACCAAGGTCACCAGCCTGAAGCGCGATGAGGAGCGCTCCTTCCGCACCGCGCCGTTCGCCCGGCCGTACTACATTTGCGCCGCCTTGTCGGCCGACTACCTGTCGCCGTCCCGCGGCCTGCTCGCCGTCTCGACCTGGCCGATGGAAAGGCGGGTCATCGGCTCGCTGTCGCCGCGCGTCGACTTCCTGATGGCGGCGATCCGCGTCGCCGACGCGATCGAGCGGATACCCACGCCGCCGCTGACCGCCCGTCGCCTGCTCCAGCGGTTCGCCGCGAGCATCCCTGGCGCGTCCGGCGAGATCCGCGATCAGGTCAGCCCCGGCGTGGTCAGGCGGGCGGCGGACGCGGAGCTGTCCGTGCACTCGGACGCGGACTCCCGGATGCGGAAGGAGGCGGCGGACCGGGGGAGAAGGCAGCTCGCCGACGCCGAGCAGCTTTTCGGCACCAGGCTCCAGCCGGTGGCCGGCGAGACCGGCACCGACGCCGGATAGACGCTCCGATAGCGGAGGAGGGGAGAGTCTCCGGTGAACAGCGATCAGCCGCCGGGACCGGTGGAGGCGCGCCTTGACAGGCTCCGCGGCCGCGCGCTGCCGGTCAACCACAACGCCAGGACGATCTCCGCGCTCGCCGCCAACCCGGGCTGCGCACGGCGCGCGCTGATGGACGCGGCAGGCGTCGACAAGCAGCAGGTCGCGGCGCACATCGGCTACCCCGCGCCGTTCGGCCAGTCGCGGTTCGCGATCGCCCGGGGCAACGCGTTCGAGGCGCGGGTGACGGAGAACGGCGCCGCCCAGCTGCTCACCCTGCTCCGTGACCACCTGGACCTTGACGTGACCGAGGTCGGCTACACGGACTTCAACGACGTCGGCGGCAATACTTCCCGCGAGCTGCGCCACGCCCGAACCAGGCAGGGGCTCACCGGCCAGGACTACGCGCCCCGCACGCTGTTCGACCACCCGCTGCTCCGGCTGCGCGTCGGCGGCAGGCACGCCTACCTGGAGCCCGACCTGATCGCGCTGCGGCTCGACGGCAGCTTCCACGTCATCGAGATCAAGTCGTTCCCGGTCATCGACGGCCAGGCGGACCCGAGTAGCGTCGCCGCCGCCGCGATCCAGTCGGCCGTCTACGTCCGCGCCCTTCGTGACCTCATCGCGGAAGCGGGCGGCGACCCCGGCCGGGTCAGCCACGAGACGATCCTCATCGCGCCCAGGGACTTCGCCAGCCGCCCGGTCGCCGCCAGGCTCGACGTCCGCAAGCAGCTCGGCGTGCTCGACCGCCAGCTCGTCAGGATGACGAAGATCGAGGCGCTGCTCAACCCCTACCCGCAGGCGCTCACCTTCGACCTGGACCCGGACGACGAAGGCACGCCCCGCCGGCCGCGGGAAGAGCTCGCCGCCGCGATCGCGCTCGTCCCCGCCAGCTACGCCCCCGAGTGCCTGGCCACCTGCGAGATGTGCTTCGCGTGCCGCGCCGAGGCGGCAGGAACCACCGGCGCGCTCGGCAAGCCCGTCCGCGAGGACCTCGGCGGCATCGAGTACAACGCGCAGGCGCTCGCGCTCGCCCGCGGCCAGCTCCCGTCCGCGGAGCAGGCGGAGATCGCGGTCCTGCTGCTGCGCGCGGCCCAGCTCCGCGAGCAGCTGCTGGGTGAGGTGATTTAACCGTGACCGTGCTCAGCGCCCTTGCCCGCGCCGCGGCGGCGACCGCGGGGCGTGCCCTGCCGACGAAGACCGTCCGGCACGTGCACCTGTCCGGCCGTCCCCTGGTGCTCGTCGCCGCCCAGCTCGCCGGCGAGGCCTGCGCCCCGCTCGCGGTCCTGGCCGGCGATGACCGCGAGAAGCCGAACCTGCTCGCCGTCTACGAGCCAAGGGACCGCACGCAGCGGTTCGAGTTCGCCGCCGGCCTGGCCGCGATCATGCTGCCGGCGATCGACCGGCACGTCGAGGAAGACGGCAATCCCGACCGCGCCGACCCCTACCCGGACGCCCCGCAGCTCCTGGTGCCCAACCTGCCCACCGTTGCCTTCCTGCGGCTGCTCGGCCGCTCGACACGATTCAGGAAGACCGAGGGCGAGTACGCGGTGCCCGCGACCGTCCCGCTTCTCGGGCGCTGGCTCACCTATTTCGCCGAACGAGGGGAGGTGACCCCCTCGGCCCAATTGCTCCCCATGACGGCCGCGCTCGCCGACCACTGGGCGACCGGCCAGTCGGCCACGGAGGACGCGAACCTCGCCGCGCTGCTCGGCTGGATCGACCCGCCGGACGGCATGACCGGGCACGCGGCGGCCCGCGCGGCCGAGGACCCAGTGCGCTGCCCGCCGGCCGGCCCGGTCACCGGCCCGTCCTTCGACAACGAGGTCCTCGGGCCGATCCTGGAGGCGGTGCGCGAGGCTGCGCTGACCGGCGACGGGCTGACCGGCGACGGCGCGCGGCTCGGCCGGGCCCGG
>JAWWPV010000171.1:0-6759 GCA_033854775.1 Trebonia sp. | reverse complement strand
GCTCAGCGCGACGAGCATGGCGGTGAGCAGCGCGCCGAGCTCCGGCTCCAGGCTTTCGTCGAGCAGCGTCAGGCCCGCGATCCCGCACATCAGGTCGCCCGGGGGTCAGAAACCGGCATCACATGTCCTCCTGCAGTCAACCGCCCGGCACCGGGATCGATGGTGAACTATGTTTCTTCAGGGTGAACCATTCAGACCTGCTGGTCAACGATTCACCGCATGTAGGAAGCCACAAAATCCCGCCCGTGGCCGCCACAGGCGTCCACTCACAGGAAACAGAGAACAAGTCAAACCCAGCGTCATCCCGACCGAAAGCGGCTGACTCTCTCGGCCAACCCACGTCCCTAGAGCTTCCGGTAAGCCGGGTGATACTCCGCGTGTGGCACTCCCACGGTGCGCGTGGTGGCGTGAGAGGGTTGGGTCGGAGGTATTCATCATGAAGGTTGGGCTGCAGATTCCGGATTTTTCTACGCCTCGGGGGCCGGAGGCGCTCGGCAGGGAGCTCGCTAACGTTGCGCGGACCGCGGACGACGCGGGGTTCGAGTACATCGCCGTGATGGACCACTTCTTCCAGATTCCCACGCTGGGGCCGGCGGAGAAGGAGATGCTGGAGGCCTACACGACGCTGGGGTACCTGGCCGCGTGCACCTCGCACGCCACGCTGGTCACGCTGGTTACCGGCGCGTTTTACCGCGAGCCGGGCATCCTCGGGAAGATCGTCACGACGCTTGACGTGCTGTCGGGCGGCCGGGCCTGGCTCGGCATCGGGGCCGGCTGGAACGAGCAGGAGTCCCGCGGCCTCGGCATCAGGTTCCCCCCGGTGAGCGAGCGATTCGAGCGGCTTGAGGAGGCGCTGAAGATCTGCCTGCAGATGTGGCGCGGTGACGAGAAGCCGTACGAGGGCAGGCACTACGCGCTCGAGCGTCCGCTGAACTCGCCGCAGTCGCTGTCGCGGCCGCACCCGCCGATCATGATCGGCGGCGGCGGCGAGAAGAGGACGCTGCGCCTGGTGGCGCAGTACGCCGACGCGTGCAACCTGTTCGGCGGCCGGGACGAGGTCCGCAAGCTCGACGTGCTGCGCCAGCACTGCGAGGCGGTCGGGCGCGACTACGACACGATCTACAAGACCGTCTACTACTACTTCGACCCGTCGAAGGGCACACAGCGGATCGTGGATGAGCTCGGGGCGCTCGCCGAGGTGGGGTTCGACGCGGCGATCGGCGCCGTGGCCAACGTGTGGGACGTGACGCCGCTCGAGGTCATCGGGTCTGAGGTCATCCCGGTCGTCGCCTACCTGTAGCCGGAACCCGGCGGAATGAGCTTTGCGGTAAAGGAGTCAGCCGCACTCGTTCGGGATCATCCTGACGTTGATTTTCGCCGTTGACTTACCCGCGGGCGAGGAACTCCTCGATGGAGACCGCGAGGGCGACCGGGGTCTCGAACATCGGGTAGTGGCCGGTGCCGCGCAGGACTTCCAGCTCGGAGTTCGGGTAGACCTGAAGCCACGCCTGCTCCATGAACTCGGCGGGCTGCGTCGGGTCGTACTCGCCGGTGATCACCTTGACCGGGACCTCGTTGCCCTTGACCCTGGCGAGCACGTCCGCCCTGATCCAGGAGGGCAGGTAGGCGCCGAACGCCTCCTCGGTCGAGTTGTCGCGCGAGTGGCGGACGATCAGGTCGACGAACGCGGGGGTCAGACGGCTGCCCGTCGAGTAGTTGACGATCATCTCGCGGCTGGCGAGGTTGCGGGCGGCGGAGTCGAACAGGGCCCATTCTGACTCGCCGAGCGGGAGCCCGGTGGCCGGGACCGGGGCCACGCCCACCAGCCGTCGCACCCGGTGCGGCGCCAGGGCGAGGACGTGCTGGATCGCCACGCCGCTCATCGAGTGGCCGACCAGGCTGAACCGCTCCCAGCAGAGGCGGTCGGCGAGCGCGATCGCGTCGGCGGCGGCCTCGGCCATCGTGAACTCGCCAGGCTCGTCCCGGCGGGAGCCGTAGCCGCGCAGGTCGGGGAAGACGTAGGTGAACTGCGCGGTGTTGAGGTAGTCGGTCAGGTGACCCCAGCCGAGGGCCGAGCCGAACCAGCCGTGCAGCGCGATGACGCGATGGTCACCGGATCCGACCATGACATAGGAGCCAGCCATGGAATGTAACTTATCGGAAACTATGTCGCGAACGTACATGCCTGCGCGGGCCGCTCACTCCGCGTCCTCAGGTAGCGCCTTGAACTCTTCGACCGACATCGCGCGGGCCGTCGCACCGTAGACGTCCCTGGCCTCCCTGATCCGCTCCTGGACCTCCGGGTCACCGCTCGGGTACATCGCCGGCGCTCCGTCTTCGTCCACGAGGCAGAAAAGGTCGCCGTCATCCTCCGCGACGATGACCACCAGCGTCTCGTCAACGGGCTCCAGGTCATCGACCTCTGGCATGTAGTCCTCCCATCGCGCCCGGGCCTTCCGTGCGTACCGGGACCTTACCGGACCCGCGCCGGCCAGGGACAAAGACGCCGCTCTCCGGAGTATCAACTCCGGGGCGAACCTGGACTTCTTAGCGGAAATTCCGCGTCAATCCCGACCAGACGGCGTCGTAATCCCCCTGACGGAAGCTCGCCTCCATCGCCTGCCTGGTCGGCAAGATCGTCCAGC
This sequence comes from Trebonia sp., assembly GCA_033854775.1. Taxonomy (GTDB): domain Bacteria; phylum Actinomycetota; class Actinomycetes; order Streptosporangiales; family Streptosporangiaceae; genus Trebonia. The sequence continues at coordinate 4,114 of JAWWPV010000171.1, read as the reverse complement.
GGCTTTCGAACATGAACGCGAGCGTTCCCTCGAGCTTCTGCGGCTTGAGGTCGGCGGTGGACGCCCTCGCGTAGGTGCCCGCGTCCGGGCCGTGACTGGCGTACGTGTTGTGCAGCGACGCGCCGCCAGGGACGAAGCCCTCCGCCTTCGCGTCGTACTCCCCCGTCACCAGGCCCATGTACTCGGACATGATGTTGCGGTGGAACCACGGCGGCCTGAAGGTGTTCTCGCCGACCAGCCAGCGGGGCGCGAAGATCACGAAGTCGCAGTTGGCGAGGCCCGGGGTGTCCGTCGGGCTGGTGAGCACCGTGAAGATCGACGGGTCGGGATGGTCGTGGCTGATCGTGCCGATCACCATGTAGTTGGCCGTGTCGTACTTGTACGGCGCGTAGTTCCCGTGCCAGGCCACCACGTCGAGCGGCGAGTGGTCGTAGTCCGCGGCCCAGAGGTTCCCGCCGAACTTGTTCACCACCTGGACGGTGTGGTTGCGCTCCTCGAACGCCGCGTGCGGGATGAGGAAGTCCCGCTCGTTGGCCAGGCCGTTCGCGCCGATCGGGCCGCGCTCCGGCAGGGTGAAGTTCGCGCCGAAGTTCTCGCACACGTAGCCGCGGGCGAAGGCGTCGGTGAGCTCGACTTTGAAGCGGATGCCGCGCGGGACGACGGCGATCTCGCCGGGGCTGACCCGCATCGGCCCGAGTTCGGTGTGCACGATGACCGCGCCTAGCTCGGGGACGAGCAGGAGCTCGCCGTCGGAGTCGACGAAGTAGCGGTCTCGCATGGAGCGATTGGCCGCGTAGAGGTGAATGGCTATCCCGGCCCTGGTCTTGACGTCGCCGTTGCCGGCGACCGTGAACAGGCCGTCGATGAAGTCCTGCGGCGTGTCTTCTCTCGGGAGCGGAAGCGGGTCCCAGCGCAGCCGGTTCGGATTCGGCTCGAGTTCGTCGAACGGCGTGCCCTTTAGGTTCTTGTTGTCGATTCGTGAGAACGCGGGGTGCTTCGCGCTCGGCAGGATGCGGTACACCCACGACCTGCGGTTCACGCCCCGGGGCTGGGTGAACGCGGTCCCGCTCAGCTGCTCGGCGTACAGGCCGAGCGGCGCCTGCTGCGGCGAGTTGCGCCCGGCGGGGAGCGAGCCTTTGACCGCCTCGGTCGCGAACTCGTTGCCGAACCCGCTTGCGTAACGGAACTCGTCATCGGCCATGGGACTGCCTCCTGAGTGGTCGTCATCCATCCACGATCATGCCCCCACGCATTGCCTCATGTCAGGCCGGGAGGGGTGGCCGACGTTGGCCGGGCGGTTTCTGCGGATTCAGTGGGAATTCACCACTCAAAAACAGTTAACAACAGTTACAGTAGAGGCGCGCTCCTACTACAGATGTTCGAGTAGGGAGGCTTGATGCCTGGAACCCGATGGCTAACCTTCGACTGCTATGGCACGATCGCGGACTGGAACGCCTGCATGCTCGGCGTGCTGCGGCCGGTCGCGGGCGTGCACGCCGAGCCGCTGCTCGCCGCTTATCACCGGACGGAGTCCATCCTGGAGGCCGGGCCTGCCTGGCGGCCCTACCGGGAGATCCTCGCCGACGGGCTCGCCCTGGCCGCGCGGCGGGTCGGCGTGCCGCTCCCGGAGGGGCAGGCCGGGGCATTTGCCGGAGCCTGGTCGTCGATGCCGGTTTTCCCCGATGTGGCGGAGGCGCTGGGCACGCTCGCCTCCTTTGGCTGGCGGCTCGCGATCCTTACCAATTGCGATGACGACTTGTTTGCGGAGACTGCGGCCCGGCTACCAGTGCCAGTTGAGGTTGTGGTGACGGCGGAGCAGGTGCGGTCGTACAAGCCGGACCTCGGTCACTTCAGGAAATTCGCCGAAATGACCGGGGCAACGCCCGAGAACTGGATTCACATCGCCAACAGCTGGGTGCACGACATCCTGCCGGCCGCCCGGATGGGGCTGCGCTCGGTCTGGGTCGACCGCGACCACACGGGGCACCCGGCCAAGTTCGCCGAGCGCCGGGTCACCACGATGCGCCGCCTGCCGGAGACGGTGACCGACGTGAGCGCGCTGCCCGCGTGGCCGGTCTCCTGACCTTTCGGGCTCGACCTCGGGGATACCCGGGTGTCCACGGGGACGATAATTGACTCATGGCTACTAGTGCGGAATTGCTTGTCGACGGGTTCGGGCGGATCCGGGAGAACGTGGCCGACGTGCTTGGCGGGCTGACCGCGGAGCAGCTCACCTACCGGATCGACGCGGACGCCAACCCGGTGAGCTGGCTTGTCTGGCACCTCACCCGCGTGCAGGACGATCACGTCGCGGCCGCGTTCGGCGTGACGCAGGTATGGTCATCAGAAAACTGGGCCAGGCGGCTCGGGCTGCCGGCCGGGATGATGGACCACGGGTACGGGCACGACAGCGGGCAGGTCGCCGCCATCGCGGCGGCCACCGCGGCCTCCGGGCTGCTCGGCGAGTACCACGAGGCGACGTACGCGCAGACGGTGAAGCTCGTGTCCGAGATCCGCGACGCCGACCTCGACCGGGTGGTCGACACACGCTGGAGGCCGCCGGTGACGCTCGGGGTGCGGCTCGTGTCCGTGCTCGACGATGACATGCAGCACGTGGGGCAGGCCGCCTACGTGCGCGGCGTCGCGCTGCGGAGGGGCTAGCGGAGAGGCTAAGCGCTCGGCGCATGAATGTCCCGTTGCTGTCGTTATAGCGACAGCAACGGGACATTCATGCGAGGGCGGCGCCGTCCGGGTCGGTGCAGATGAGGCCCCAGGGCTTGTCGTTGACCCTGGTGATGACGACGGTCGCGCGGGTCTTGCCTGCCAGCTTCAGGCGGCGCCTTATCTGGTCGACGTCTCCGGCCAGGCCGCGGCGCCTGATGTCGACCGCGCCCACGTCCAGCTCGCGGAGCCGGTTCGCGAACTGCTTCTCGTGCCACGGGGCCGAGTGCCAGACGCGGAGCGTGCGGGCGAACGGTGTTCGCACGTCCCTGCCGAGCGTGAGGAACGCGATCCGGGGGTCGATCTTGGCGATGTCGCCGCCCAGGTCGCGCGCTAGGTCCTCGACCAGGCCGGCCCTGGTGACGGCCGGGTTCGGGTCAAGGAGGTACTCACCGGGCTCGCGCAGCGGGAGCGGGTCACCGGGGTGGGCGACGAGCGTGTGAGACCGGGGCGGCTGGCCGCTCGGGCCGGTCGCCAGGACGGTCGCGCGGCGCGGGCCCCGCGCGCCGTCCGGTGCTCCCGCCGGGGACGCGGCCGCCAGGGACGGTGACCACAGGACCGCCTCCTTGAGGTCACGCGCCTCGGCGATGAACTCGGCTTCCCATGCTGGCGGGATCAGCTCCTCGGGGATGCCGGGGGCGGCCTTGATGCAGACCGCTTCGACCTGGCTGGCCAGGGCCACGCACCAGTCAAGCGGCGGCTCGGACGTGCCGGCCCGGAAGCGGCGCCCCGTGCCTGCTGACACTGTGCCTGCTGACACGGGGGCGGGCGGGGCCGCGCCCGGGCCGGCCCGGCGGGCCGGGTCGATGAACACCGCGTCGACACCGGCCAGGGGCACGTCGCGGACGTCGGCCACGACGGCCGTCACGTGCTCCGTCCGGCCGTAGACCGCGGCGTTGTGCAGGGCAAGGCGAGCATGGGTCTCGTCCCGGTCGACGGCGAGCACGTCACTCGCCGCCGCCAGGGCGATCAGGTCGCCGCCGATGCCGCAGCACAGGTCCGCGATGCGGCTCGCGTGCCCGAGGCGGCCGGCCCGGTACCCGGCGATCGTCTCCGACGAGGACTGCTCGTAGCCGGCCCTGGTGAACAGCATCTCCCCCGCGCGGCTGAACTTGGCCGCGGCGGCCAGGCGTAGTTCCCGCTGGGCCATCGCCGCCGCGACCAGGCTGGCCGGGTACTCGCGGCGGAGGCGTTCCGCGACCGCCAGCGACCCGCCGTCAGGCTCGGCGGCCAGCCTGGCCAGCAATTCTTGCCCGGGCGGGGTCAGCAGGATGGCCGGGTCCTCGTTCATCGTCACGAGGCTAGGTGGGCGGCCGCGGACCCGCGGAGCGTGCTGAGGGCATCGGCCAGGTGCGTGAGGGCGGTACCGGGCAGCGGAGCCCGCAGCAGGCGG
>JAWWPV010000170.1:0-10307 GCA_033854775.1 Trebonia sp. | reverse complement strand
GCGGCCCGCGCCTCGCGCAGCCGTCCGGCGGCGAGCATGTCGGGCACCTTGTTCGCCGTGCCGCCCCGGCCGCCGCCCTGCTCGGCGACTAGGACCGCGACGATGGCGGCGTCGCGTGCCTCGAGCCCGGCCTCGCGTAGCTCCTTCGCCGCGAGGTCGATCGACACGCCCGCCGAGCCCCGCGCGATCGTCACCATCTGGTACAGCGCGACGTCCCGCAGGTCCACCCCGGCTCGCAACGCGCCGCTGAGGATGCTCAGCGCCTTGCGCCGGGCGTCATCGGTCGCCGAGATGCCGAGCTTCTCGGCCGCCGCGCGCTGCGCCTCCACGGAAACCGCGTCGAGCCGCTTGCGCGGATCGGCGAGGCACTCGTACCGCTCGACCAGGCGGAACGTGCCGCTTCCCGGGTGCACGAGCTCCGGCACCGACGGCACGGCGCACTCGGCCATCGCCTTGGCCAGGGCGTCGAAGTTGCCGACGGGCCCGGTCTCCGGGAGGTTCACGCTGTCGATGACGGCCAGCCCCGCCCGCTGCGCGGCCTGGTTCGCCTGCGCCGCGGTCAGGCCGAGCTTGCCGGCGAACTGGCCGAGCATGACGGACGTGACGACGCCCAGCGTTTCGAAGCGCCGCCGCAGGTCGTCGGCCATGACGGCGATCGACCCTTCCGCGGCCTGCTGCGCGTCGGACTGGCGCGCCTGCCACCAGGCGCGAGTCTCCATCTTCGCGCCGTGCTCGGCCTTCAGTCGCTCATCCTCGGCCCGGCACAGCTTGGCCACCTGGGCGAAGCCGGACTTGCCGTTGTAGACCTTGTTCCAGTACGCGCGCACCGCCCTGACCTGGGCGGCGATTTCCGCATCGATGGCGGGCAGGGTGATCGCGTACCGGGCGAGCACGTCACCGGGGGCACCCCGCGCACCCCGGTGTTTCTTGAGGAACTCCTCGCGGTATTCCGCCTCGTCGAAGGACAGCATGTCCGCTACGAGGTGCCGATGGACAGGCCGCGGTGGATCGCCTTCGCCTCTTCCACCTGCTCGGTGGACAGCACGCTGATCCGCACGTTCATCTGCAGCTCCTTGCCGCTGGTGGGCTCCGTGGCGCGCAGGTTGACGGTGCCCTCCGCGTCGACGCCGATCTCGATGCTGACCGGCGACCCGGCGGGCAGCCGGAAGGACCCGAGCCCCTCGATCAGGCCCGCGTCGTCCACCCGGTGGTTGGCCGTCAGCTCGCGGCTGGGGGAGGCGCCGGCCTGCTCCCAGATCTCGATCTCGACTCCGGGCTGGTTAGCGAGCACGGTGCTGGCCTCCAGCGTCCGCGGGGGGGCCACGGGCAGCTGGGTCTGCGCGTCGATGAGGTGCTCGATGTAGGACGCGGCCTCGTAGTCGTCTTCCCAGTTCGGCCTCGTCGTGTCGATGAGCTTGACGCCGACGGCCTTGGGCAGCACGTTGACGACGGTGCGCTGGGCGAGAGAGCGGACCTTGTCCTCGTCGATACCGGTCTGGCTGGCCACCTGCTGCACGGCCTCGTCGGTCACCGGGCCCGGGTAGCCGAGGCCCGCGCCCGGCCGGGCCGTGCCCGGGCTGGTGTCCATGCCGGCTGCCGCGGCGGCGTCGGGCTCGATGAACCGGACGGTCTGTCCCGCGGCGTAAAGTGCCGCGCCCTTGGCGACTGCGAGGTCGGGGTCGGTGAGCCGGGGCTCCCAGCGGAATTCCTTGCGCAGCCGCTCGGCGACCGCGGGCATCCGGGAGGACCCGCCGACAAGCAGCAGCTCGCTGATCTGCTCGCGGATACCGGGGTGCCGCTGCTCCGCTTCGTCCAGGGTTTGCCTGGCGATCCTGATCGTCTCCTCGAGCAGCTCGGCGGTCATCTCCTCGAACTGCTGGCGGGTCACCGTGACGCTGGCGGCCGTCCCGCCGTAGCGCCGGATGACCTTCTTGCTCTCGGCCTTGGACAGGTCCTTCTTGACCTGCTCGGTGATGTTGCGCAGTTCCTGAAGTTCCTGCTCGTCGTCGCGCGCCGCGTCATCGCCCCATTGCTGGGTGAGCTGGTCCAGCAGGTAGTCGAAGAGCTTCTCGTCCCAGTCGGCGCCGCCGAGGCGGTGGTTGCCGCCTACCGCGAGCACCTCCACCGAGGTGTCCGTCATCTTGATCAGGCTGATGTCGAAGGTCCCGCCGCCGAGGTCGTAAACGAGGAACGTGGTGCCGTCCGCGGACCCGGTGACTCCGTAGTGCAGCGCCGCCGCGACGGGCTCGGGGACGATCCCGATGACCTTGAGTCCCGCGATTTCCCCGGCCGACCTGGTGGCGTCCTTTTCCAGCAGCCCGAAGTAGGCCGGCACCGTGATCACTACCTCGTTGACCGGTCGTCCGGTGTCCGTCTCGGCGTCCCTGGCCAGCGCGCTCAGGATCAGTGCGGAGACGGACGGCGGCGTGTACTCCTTGCCGAAGAACTCCCGGCGCCACTCCCGGTCGCCCATCTCCCGCTTGATCAGCGATATGACCTGGTCGGGAAACACCCCCGCCGTCTCCTTGGCCACCCGCCCGACGACGATGTTGTCCGCGCTTTCGAAGTACACCACCGACGGCGTCGTGTCCTGGCTGTCGCTGTTACGGGTGACGGTCGGCCTGCCCGTCTCGTCGATGTAGCTGACCACCGAGTAGGTGGTGCCGAGGTCGATGCCGTAGATGCCCTGCTGTGGCTCGCTCACTGATCTCCTTCCGTGGCCCTCGCGGCCGCGAATACGGTGACTTCGGCGGGGGCGATCGGGCTGTTCGCCTCGATGTCCAGGTAGCCGTCGCTCCGGACCCCGGCGACGTGCCCGGCCAGCGCCGGGTCGTCCGTCGCTTCGCCGCCGACCCGGCGGTGCAGTCGCGGATCGAACCGCTCGCCGTCGTCGGGGACGTACGTGACCACGCCGTTGCTCTCCAGCGTTAGCTCGATGGTTTCCGCGTAGGAGCGCAGCAGGCCGGCGGCCTTGGCCGTGTCGAAGTCCGCCGGCAGCGCGGCCGCTTGGGAGAGCAGGTCGCCACGGAGCCGGCACAGGTCTGCGAGCACTGGGCGGAGCAGCCCTCGGCGCTCACCCCGGCGGAGCACCTCAAGCTCGGACCGCAGGAAGTCGATTACGCCCTCCCGCTGTTCGGCCCTGGCGTGGTAGCGCTGCGACAGGTCCGCGGCCTCGCGCACAGTCGCGGAGATTTCGGCGAGCAGTGCCTCCGCTGGCGGCATGACCGGTTCCGCGGAGCCGGACCCGGCTGTCGGCGTGGTTTCGGCAGCGGCCTCCCCGCCCGGGGCGCCGGTGTCGTCCGCGGGGCCGGAGTCACCGTGCTCGCGCACCACCTCGGGCCCGCCCTGACCTTCCCCCTCGGACGCCACTTCCTTGGCGAATTCATGACTGTCGATTGAATTTATCTCCAATGCCACGCCGTTATCTCCCCTTCAGTAGCGTGCGTAACAAGAGCCGCAAAGCGGTAACCGCTAAACGCTAGCCCCTGAAAGTCTTGCCGGTGTGACGCCTGTGCCTGCGGATCGGTTGACAAATCCGTCCGAGCCGTCGCCTTAGTAAAATCGCGGCCTTCGTTCGCCAATATTTTGTGTAAATCGGTCACTTCGGACATACCGGGTTAAGGGGGCGGTCCGGTGCCCGGAACTGGAAGCGGCTCACCGATCCGCTGCCCCTGTGGCTTCGCCTCGGCCGGGCTCGCGGTTCAGGTTTCTAGACCAGTTCGACGGCCGGGGGCAAGGCCATGCCGGGGCGCGTAGTGGAACTACTGCAAACCGGAAAACCCCTAGGATAAGAAGGTGCACTTCAATTGGGTCTACCCGGGTGATCTCCGGAAAACGAGGCATCAGCGGCATCGGCACGTCCCAGATGCTGGTCAGGGGTGCGGTTAGGAGCTGAGGGGTCAAGCGAGGGGCGGGGACAATGGGACGACCTGAAGGTCCTTTCGACCCGGATGGCTCGCCGTTGCGTGAATTCGCATTCTGGCTTCGTGACCTGCGCCGCCGCTCCGGGCTCACGTACGAGCAACTCGCCAGCCGGGCCCACTACGCGACCAGCACGGTGCAGGCGGCCGCCGACGGGCGGCGGCTGCCGACGCTCCGGGTTACCCTGGCGATCGTGGCCGCGTGCGACGGTGACCAGCTGGCGTGGCGGGCGTACTGGACGCGGATCCGCCGGATGCTGGACGGCGACGCCCCGGGAGGGGTCAGCAGGTCCGTCTCGCCGCCATGGGTCGCCACGCCGGCGCCCGGACGCGCGGCGGGCGCGCCCGGCACCGCTGAGCGCGTCCCCGAGGACTGGTTCATCGGGTCGTTCACCGCGCTGGTCCGCGTTGACACCGAGCCTGTTGAGGTCATCGAACGGCGGACGGTCGTCGCCACCGCCGACGGCGTCACGGAGATTCCGACCTCGGTGAGCGTCCCCCGCCATCCCGACGTCCTTGACCGGCCCGTCGGCCTGGAACCGGAACTGCTGTACGGCGGATCGCTCGAACGGTGCCAGCAGCCTTATGACAGTTTTTTCGTCAACGTGATCAAGCTGCCCAGGCCCCTGCGCGCTGGCGAGCGACACGAGTACTCCATCCGGTTGCGGATACCGACCGGCCAGCGGATGGCTTCGCACTTCCTGCACGTCCCGTTCCGCCGCAGCGACTATTTCGAGCTGCGGGTGCGGTTTGACCAGCGGCGGATGCCCCGGACGGTCTGGCGGCTGGACGGGGCGCCGACGGCCGTGATCTATCAGCGGGACCCGGCCGCGCAGACGATGGTCCCTGACCAGTTCGGCGAGGTGTACGCGGAATTCCGCGATATGCAGCCGGGCCTTGGCTACGGGATCCGCTGGCGCGAAAGTGACCAGGTATTGACCACCTTGTGACCAGCCAGGCAGCCGCCGCCCGGGCTCTAGTAGAGCCATGGAATCTCACGACTAACCAAGCCCGCCGGGCACCGCGGACCTGGCGAGCCCGGCTACGATGGCGCTGGCCGCCGTGCGCCGGTGGGTGATGAAGTGGATCTGCCAGGAGCTGTCCGCGCGCATCTCCCGCTCGATCGCGGCCCATATCCAGGTGAAGCTCATCGCCGGGGAGAGACCGCCGCGGCCCGCGCCGAGCAGCGGGAAGCCCAGCGATGCCAGCCGCGGCGTGAACTGGTCCCGCTCGGCCCGCGCGGCGGCGAACGAGGCGTGCACCGCCTGGCTGATCGAGGTGGGCTCCACGTCATAGTCGTTGGTGCCGGGACGCGGGGAGGCGACGGCCGCGTGGTAAATCCGCCGGAGGCCCTGCCGGGCAAGGTCGCCGGCGGAGGTCGCGACCACCGTTCCCGGTCCCACCGGCAGCCCGCGGCGGCCGTTCGCCGTCATCCAGGCCTGCAGTTCCGCGGCCACCGGGTCGGTCACGATCGCTCCGTCGGCCCCGCGCTGCGCCGCGCCGCGGCGCAGCGCAGCGGACACGGACGCCTTGTAAGGCTGCGGCAGCTCCAGGTAGACGTTCGTCGGCGCCACGATCACGTCGATGTCGCGCACCAGCTCGACCGGCTCCACGTGCACGACCACGGGAAACGAGGTGCCAGCGACATGGCAGGCCAGCCGTATCTCGCTCGCCAGCTCGGCCGTGCCCGCGATCGCCCTGGGCGCGGCGACCTCGGCCAGGCACAGTTCGAGGATCTCCTCGGCGACCTGCTCGATGACGACCCGCTCGTGATGCTTGCGGAACCGTTCAACGCTCACGCGGTACGCTTGCGCCGCACGGCGGCGGCGGTCCTGGGCCGGGCTGTCGCGCGCACCGCGGTTCAGGCCGAACGTGTGCGCGGCAGCGACGCCGAGCGGGCCGTCGCCGAGGTTCGCGACCGCGGCCCGCAGCAGGGCCTCGATGGCCCGCGGACCAGCTTGCCCAGGCGGGACGGCCGGCGCCCGATCTGCTGCCAGCCGGAGCGCGGACAGCTCAGTGTGCCGGATCCGGACAAGGCCCCGTTCGCGCAGCAGCCTCAGGTCCGTGACGATATCCTCGGGCGGTATCAGGCTGTCCGGTACGGGGTCATCTGGCAGTCGGTCGCCCTGCCCGGAACCGCACACTGGCCGCTCGGTCACGGTACAGAGCATGCCCGGATCGCAGCGGTGCCGCAACAGGCGGCGCGGGTGACGCCGCGGTGTCCGGGCGGGCGCGAGATAGCGGCGAGGGGAGGGAGCATGGCAGACAAGCCCGGCAGGTTAATCGCGTACCGGATCGCGAGCGCGCGGCGAGCGCTGCACGAGTCGCCGTCCGACGCCGAATGCCTTCCCGCGCTCGCCGCGATGGTGGATGTGGCGTGCGAGCTGCGCGCGGACGACCTGAGCGGCACGGGCATTGCCCGTGCCCGGCGCCTGCTCGATGAGGCAGCCTGCTACCTGCGCGCGGCGCTGGTGACGCTTCCGGCCGGCGGCGGGGAGCAGTGCGTGGCGCTTTATCTGCTGGCGCGCGCCTGCCTGCGCCGTGACGACGCCGCGGGTCTGCTGCCGGATGCGGACGACGCGATCACGTGCCTGCGACGGCTGCTTACGGCCCTGCCCGCCGAGGACCCGGATCGTACGGAGGTCGCGGCGCTGCTCGCGGACGTGCTGCTGGCCAGAGGCGTCAGGGCGGCCGGGCGCGTCGACGACGTCGACGAGGCCGGACAGCTGATGGCTTCGGTGCTCGCCGCGCTGCCCCCGGAGCATCCGGGACGCCGTCACGTGACAGCCGCGCTCGCCTTGGCCCGCGGGCTCCGCTACATCGGGTTCGGGGGAACGGACGCGGACCGCGACGCGGCGGAGGCGTACGCCGCCGCGACGCTGGCAGGCGCGGACGAGCCGGACGAGCCGGCGGCGACCGCGCACCTCATGCTCGCCTGGACGGCACTGACCAGCCAGCAAACCGCTGAGCAGCGGTCAACCATGCTGCGGCAGGCGGAGATCGAGGCCGCCCGGTTCGACGCGGGGGCCGGTGCCCGGCTGCTCACCGCCTACGGGGAGCCGCGGATCTCAGCCGCCGACGCCGAGACCGCCATCGGCCACCTGCGGCAGGTTCCCCCCGACTCCGGCGGCCCGTTCACGCGCATCAGCGTCCCCTTGCTACAGGGCCTCGCCCAGCTCGCGCTGATGCACACGGGCGCCGAGGTCGCGGACGCCAGCCAGGTCGCCGAGAGCCTGGGCTCCCTGGCAGCCGATCCGGAGACTACCGAATCCGAGCGGGGTGAACTGCTTGCCATCCGCGCCGCTCTGCTGGCAGGGCAATCCGCGACGGGGGCGACCGGCGCGCTAGGCGATGCGGTGTCGGGGCTGCCGCCCGGCCACCTGCTGCGATCGCCCGTGCTCAGCATGCTCGGCTCGCTGCTCACCCGCCAGGTAGACCAGTCCGGGCCAGCGGACGACCTCAGCGCACGGCTTGACGAGGTAGCGGCGGTGCTCGACCGCCTGCCGCACGACGACCCGGAAGCCGCGCACGCGATGACCGTCCTGGGCTCGCACATCTTGAACGCGAGCATTTCGAACAGGAGCGTGCTCCGGCAAGATCGCCTCTTGGCCCAGATCGAGCGGTTCGCCTCCGACCTGGCCCCGGGTGACCCGCTCGCGCCCTACGCCGGGTTCATGGTCTCCTCCGCCCGACACGTGCGCGCGGGCCTTGACCACGAGCCGGAACACGCCGAGGCCGCGCTCAAGGAAATGATCAGGCAGGCTGACCTGGTCCCCGCCGGACATGCGGCACGGCCGTTCGTGCTTTCCGTGGTCGCGACCGCCTATGTGGAACGCCACTCCACCAATGGTGACCTGCGCAACCTGGAACTGGCAGACAAGGCCATCGGCCAGGCTTTCTCCGAGGCCTCCCCCGGCGGGCCGTACGCGGCGGGCACCGAACTGCACGGGTACCTGCTCTACCTGCGCGGTCACCTGAGGACGATTCGAGCTATCTACAACCCGAGTCTGCCAAGCGTGAACGAGGCGATCGAGGACCTGGAGCGAGCCGAGACGGCGCTTGGCCCGGCCGAGTCCAGCCGGATAGGGGTGATCACCTCGCTCGGCGCCGCGCGGCTGCTGCGAGAGCAGCTGACGCAACCGCCCGAGGCGGGCATGACTCTGAGCCCGGCGGCCAGCGACACGTTCGACCGGCTGCTTGCGGAGGCCGAGCGCGCCGGGCGGGAGAGCCTCGAATACCCGGTACTCGCCACCCAGGCGGCCGCCGGGCTGATGATGCGCGGAATCGCAGCGGGCGATGTCGCCCCGGTAGACCGGGCGATCGCGCTGCTGGCCGGTGTCTGCGCCATCCCCACCCTGGGGATGCGCGAGCGCCCGCGCATGCTGGAATTTCACGGGCAGGCGCTGCACTCCCGGTACACCATGACCCGGGACCCGCGTGACCTGGGCAACGCGATCGCCCGCCTTGAGGAGGCGCGACGCGCGGTCGAGCAGGAGCCGGGCAGCCCGCATATTGCCGGCGTGCTCCAGTCGCTTGCGAGCGCTTACCGGTCCCGGGGCGACCAGGCCCGCGGTGACGTGGACCGGGCCGTCCGGATGGGCCTTGACGGGCTGCGTGAGCGCGCGCGGAGCGTGCTACTGCAAGACAGCGACGACAACGCGCTGGACGTGGCGCGGCAGGCCGTCAACGACGCCACCGAGATGGCCCGCTGGTTCCTGGCCCGTGGCCGGGAAGACGCCGCGGTGAGCGCGATCGAGTTGGGCCGGGGCATGGTCCTGCACGCCGCGACTTGGGGAACCGGCGTCACGGAGGCGCTGGCGGAGGCGGGATACCCGGAACTGGCCAGGGAGTGGACTGCGCAGGCGACGCGACCGGTCCCGCCCGCGCCCGGCGGGCTGGTCCCCAGTGGCTACGACGAGCCGCCGCAGGACGATGACCTTCGCTACCGGGCCATGCTCGCGCTCGAAGGGACTCCCGCGGAGGCCAGGCTGCTCTCCCCACCGACGATCGCTGACATCGCTGCGGCCTTGGCGGGCAGTGGCGCCGACGTGCTGGTCTACCTGCTGCCGCAGGATGACTCCGGTCATGGGACCGCGGTGATCGTCGACCACGCCGGAACCGTCAGCTCGCTGTCGCTGTTCCGGCTGCGCGGGGGCGGCGGAACCGCCATTGGAGAGTTCCTCCGCACCCGGCGGGCAGTGGAACGGGCAGCCGAGACGGCAGGCACGGCGGCCGCGGCGGTAAACGCGGCCGCTGAGAAGGCCCGCCCGGCGGCCCTGACGATCTACGCGGCTGCGCAGTCCGCCTTTGATGCCTCCAGGGCGGACTGGCTCCGAGCGCTCGACGCGGTATGCGACTGGGCCTGGCGGACGGCTATCGGCCCGCTGCTGCAAAAACTCGCCAAGCCTGCCGGTGCGAGTTCCGCGTCCGACACTGGGGACCCGCGCCGCATTGTGCTCGTGCCCGGCGGGGAACTCGGCCTCATCCCCTGGCACGCGGCCCGGCGCCCGGTCAGCGGCAGCCCTCCCGCCGGCGGGTCCGTCCGGTACGACTACGCGTGCAGGCACTCGGTCATCTCCTACGCTTCCTCAGCGCGCCAGTTCATCGACGCGGCCCGACGCGGTACCCGGCCGTGGCCGCAGGCGCCGGTCCTGATCTCCGACGCCGACGCCTCGCCGGTCTGCGCCATAGCCCAAGTCGCCCATCTGCACGCCGCGCACTACGCCAACGGCGCCGTTTTCGGATCCGCGCGCTACCTCCTCCCAGATCCCGAGGTCCCCGGCGCGGCGGCGGCTGGCCCCGACGACGTGCTTGCGGCGCTGCCGCACGGTACGGACCCCGGTGCGTCAGTCCTGCACTTCGGCTGCCACGGGCGGGTCCGCGTGCCGGTACTGGGGTCGAGCCTGCGGCTCGGCGCGGACATGCGTGGTGGAGAAGTCAGTGTGTCCGTCGCCGACATTCTTCGCCAGGCGCGGACCGGCCAGGCCCGGGCGAACGGCGGCGGGATCGTCGTCCTTGCGTCCTGCCTGACCGACGTCACGGAAGCCGACTACGACGAGGCAGTGACGCTGGCGACCGCCTTCCTCGCGGCGGGGAGTGCCGGAGTTGTCGCCGCCCGCTGGAGTGTCCCCGACGCGGCGACGGCGCTGATCATGGCGGCGTTCCACCGTTTCCTGAACGAGGGGGACGGTGATCCGGCGCGTGCCCTGCGCGAGGCCCAGCTGTGGATGCTGGACCCGAAACGGCAGGTGCCAGAGAGCTGGCCGGCTGAGCTCCAGGACGAGGCCAGCCTGGATGGGCAGCCGGATGGACCCGACCTGACAAGTACCGAGGCCTGGGCGGGCTTCACCTACCAGGGCCGCTGAGGGGAGCAGCATGGAATTCGGA
>JAWWPV010000169.1:0-4134 GCA_033854775.1 Trebonia sp. | reverse complement strand
GCCACCGGCGGAGCGGCGACGGCGGCCCGGCGGGCGGCGTGCCGCCCGTGCCTCCCGGGATGTCCCGCCCGGCTGCCGTGAGCGCGCCAGGCATAGGAACGAGGGAAGTATCGGGAAGGAAGCCGTGGTCGGCCACCGTGGCGGCCGCCGGGATGACCGACGCCAGGGCGGTGGGTTCAAAGCCGACTGGCCCGGACGCACTTGAGGTGGGGGACCCTGTCGCCGGCGTCGCCGGCTCGGGGACGGGCGGCCCGCCCGCCGCTGCCCCGGGATCCGCTGACCCGGGCTCCCCCGGTTCCGCCTGCGGCTCCTCCGCTTCCCGCAGGGCGGGCGGCAGCGGGGTCTGGAGCGTCGGGCTGTAGCGGACCATCGTCTCCGCGATCGGCCGCGGCAGCCACTCCCCCGTGAGGATTTCGACGTCGTCGCTGAGTGACGCGAGGACTTCGGCCGGCGCGGGACGGTCGGCCGGATCCTTGGCCAGGCACTGCTCGATCAGCGGCCTGAGCCGGGCGGGAACCGCCTCGAGGTCCGGCGGCTCGTTCACCACCCGGTAGAGGAGTGCCGGGGTCGGGCCGACGCCGAACGGGCTGTTTCCCGTCGCCGCGTACGCGAGCACAGCGCCGAAGCTGAACATGTCCGTCGGCGCGCCGACCTCCCGCTTTCCCCTGGCCTGCTCCGGGGACATGAACCCGGGCGAGCCCATCACCATGCCGGTCGCGGTCATCATGGACCGCTCGAGCGCGAGGGAGATGCCGAAGTCGATCACCCGGGGCCCGTCGGTCGCGAGCAGCACGTTGGACGGCTTGAGGTCCCGGTGGACCAGGTCAGCCCGGTGGATGGCCTGCAGGGCCTCGGCGAGACCTGCCGCCAGGGCGAGCACGGACCTGACGGGCAGCGGGCCATTCTCCTCGACCGCGTCGGTGAGCGACGGCCCTGGCACGTAGACGGTGGCCATCCACGGCAGCTCCGCCTCGGCGTCGGCGTCGACGACCGCGGCGGTGTAGATGCCGCTGACGTTCCTCGCGGCGCTGATCTCGCTGGAGAACCTGGAGCGGAACCCGTGCTCTTCGGCTAGCTCGGGCCGGATCAGCTTGATCGCGACGAGCCGCCCGCCCGGTGACTTCGCCAGGTAAACCTCGCCCATGCCGCCGGCGCCCAGCCGCCCGAGCAGCCGGTACGGCCCAACCGACGCCGGGTCGCCTGCCCGCAGGTCCTTAATCACCGGAGATTCCCCGATCCCGGGCACACCAAAAACCCAATGCTCCCCACCACAAGCCCCCCACCAGCCGAAAAAGCGCGGTATATGGCTGTTAGCCTAGGCCGCCGCGGGATGTCCCGCTAGGGGGCCGGAATTGCGGCCGCGGCGGTCTGCATTTCTTTATGACGGCGTTAGCCCTGGCTGATGCGCAGCGGCCCCACGACTCACCCTGAGAGTATGTGGCCGCTAGACGTGACACATGAAATCGTTCGGAACACTCTATTTTTGATTTCTTTTCTTGGTTTTTATGCGACCGGGGCGGCTGTTGGGGCATTCAGGGGGATTACCTGGAACATTGGCGGTTCTTCGGCCGGGGTGAGGGCCGTGATGCTGTACAGCCAGTCGACGAAACTGTAATCGCGCGGGTCGCGGGCGCGGAGAATCTGATTGCGGCGCTCTCGCCTTTCGCCGTCCAGGTGCCAGAGGGCGCCCCAGTCGCGGGACGCCGTGACCACGCGGCGGCAGTGCTCGGCGCGGACGGCCTGGTAGGCGGCAAGCGCGGCATCGATATCGGCGCCGGCCGGGTCGCCGGCGTTCGCGGCCAGGTGCTCGGCGAGGACGTAGCCGTCCTCGATCGCCATGACCGCGCCCTGGGCGATGTACTGGAGCGGCGGGTGCGCCGCATCGCCGAGCAGCGCGATCCTGCCGTAGACCCAGGTCATGATCGGGTCGCGGTCGAACATGCGCCAGCAGCGGTCCCGCCACATGAGCGGCAGCCCCTTCTGCACGTTCTCCGTCGTCCGCGCGAACGCCGCGTCGAGCTCGTCCGGGGTGCCCCAGTCCTCCTCCCCCGCCCTGGCCCTGGGTGACTCGAAGACGGCGACCTGGTTGAACAGGTCGCCGCCGCGCAGCGGGTACTGCACGAAGTGGCAGCCGGGGCCGACGTAGACGACCACGTCGGATTCCGAGATGTGGTTCTCGCGCGCCTTCTCCATCGGGACCGCGCCCCGGTAGGCGACGTAGGCGGAGTTGACCGGCTCGTCGCCCACGAGCTGCCCGCGGGCGACCGAGTGCAGGCCGTCGGCGGCGACGACGAGCCGCGCGGCGCCGGCCGTGCCGTCGGCGAGCCGGACGCGGGCGCCGTCTGGCGTGTTCTCGTACTCGGTCACGTGCTGGCTGGTGCGCAGGTCCACGCCGGCGTTCTGGCAGGCCTTCAGGAACAGGCCGTGCAGGTCAGAGCGGTGGATGACCATGTAGGGGGTGCCGTAGCGGCGCTCCATGTCCTTCAGGTCGAGGCTGGTCAGCACCGTCCCGTCGAGTGCGTCCTTCATGAGCATGCTGGCCGGCAGCACGCCGAGCGCCTTGGCCTCGTCGAGCAGGCCGTAGGAGTTCAGGATGCGGGTGCAGTTGGGCGCGATCTGGATGCCGGCCCCGACTTCGCTGAACTCCGCCGAGCGCTCAAGCACGCGGACGTTGAGCCCCTTGCGGGTCAGGGCGAACGCGGCGGACAGGCCGCCGATGCCGCCGCCGACCACGATGACGTCGGGCTGCCTGGTCGCGAGCTTCACCGGGCCGCGCCTTCCGTGGCCGCGCCTCCCACCGCGGTCCGGTTGAGCTTCAGCGCCTCGAAGACCGGGGAGTCGCTGAACCGGAACAGGTCGAGCGCGCCCGCGTCTGAGTCGGAGGTGCCCGCCTCTGACCTGGCGGAGAACGGCTGCCAGGACGGCACGACGAACAGGTCACCCCGGCTGACCGACCAGGTCTTGTCGCCGACGGTGACGGTGCCGGAGCCGTCGAAAACCGTGTAGACGCTCGACCCGGTCTCCCGCACGGGGGTGGTCTGCGCGCCGCGGGCGACCCGGTGGAACTCGACGCGGATCGTCGGGAGCACGTCCCGTCCCGTCGCGGGATCGGTGTAGCGGACGGCGGCGTGGCCGGGCTCGACCGTGCCGCCGTAGCCCTCTTTCTCGATCGCCAGCTGGTCGGCGAGGGCCCGGTCGGTCTGCTCCCAGCGGTAGGCCAGCAGCGGGCTGCCCGGCGCTTGCGGTTTCGCGGTCGGCGCGACCGGGGCGAGGCCCGGGTGGCCCCACAGGCGCTCGGAACGCGACCGGTCCGGTGTTGCTTTTTCTGCCGCGCTGATCTCATCGCGGCCGAACTCGAAGAACTGCGCCTCGGTCACGTACTGGAGCGGGATGTCCAGGCCGTCGATCCAGGCCATCGGCGCCTCGGTCGCGTTGTGGTGCGCGTGCCAGTTCCAGCCGGCCTGCGGCAGGAAGTCGCCGCGGCGCATCGCCACCGGGTCGCCGTCGACGACCGTCCAGACGCCCTCGCCCTCAAGCACGAAGCGGAAGGCGTGCTGCGTGTGCCGGTGCTCGGGCGCGTTCTCCCCTGGCATCAGGTACTGGATCGCCGCCCACAGCGTCGGCGTGGCGAACGGGCGGCCGCTCAGGCCCGGGTTGGCGAGGGCGATCGCGCGGCGCTCGCCGCCGCGGCCCACCGGGACGAGCTGGCCGGCCTGCGCGGCCAGCTTGATCAGATTGTCCCAGCGCCACCGGTGCGGCAGCGCCTTCGACCGCGGGTGCAGCGGCATCAGGTCGCCGATCTCCGTCCACAGCGGGATCAGCAGCTCCTTCTCGAAGCCCCGGTACAGGTCTTCAAGCGCCGGCGTCACGGCGGGCAGGTTCTCCGCCGCCACCGCCTTCAGGTGGACAGGCGATTCGAAGTCGAGCGAGGTCGTCATGCCCCAAGCGTGACGCGCGTCTCATGTTGCCGAACCAAAGATTCTGCCAACCAGAACCGTAGTGCTCCTCGGCGGCCCGGCCCTCGGCCGGGTGCGCCGGCACCGGTTCTACCCTAGGGTCATGTCTACCGTTGAGGCGCTGCTGGCGGGGCCGCGTGGCCGGCTGCTGTGCTGGACGTTGCTCTGGCTGGACCGT
>JAWWPV010000168.1:0-7317 GCA_033854775.1 Trebonia sp. | reverse complement strand
GCGAACTCGATGCCGAACTTGTCCAGGTCCTCTTTCGGCAGGTAAATGCGGTTGTTGAGGAAGTCCTCGCGGACGTCGCGCAGGATGTTCGTCAGCTGGAGCGCGACGCCGAGGTCATCGGCCAGCTTGCCCTGGCGCTCCGGGTGCGCGGCGCCGTAGATGCCGAGGCTGAGGCGTCCGATGCTGCCCGCGACGCAGCGGCAGTACCAGAGCAGGTCGTCGAACGTCTGGTAGGTGGCCTGGTTGACATCCGCGAGGCAGCCGTCGATGAGCTCCTCGAACGCCTCAAGCGGTGCCTGGAAGCGGGTGCCCACGTCCGTGAGGGCGACGAGGACCGGGTCGCTGTCGTCCAGCGCGGCCCCGCCTGCCGTGTCCGGGGCGTCCCCCCTGACCCTGGCGACCAGGGCGCGGACCTGCTGCCTCGCGGCTTCCAGCTGCGCTGTCTTCTCCCCCGCGGGAAGGTCGCCGTCACCGATGTCGTCGATCCTTCTCGCGTAGGCGTAGACGGCGGCGAGGGCACGACGCTTGTCCGGTGGCAGCAGCCTGATGCCGTAGGCAAAGTTCCTCGCCTGCTCCCAGGTGATCTGCTCGCACTGGGCGTAGGCCTCGTCGGCGTTCACCGTCACCTCCCCTTGAAGTAGGAGCCCGCCATCATGGCGAGCGTGTCCGCTTTGCCCGGCCGTGGCGTGCTGCGCAGGACATCGTAGCCGCCGGCCTCGATCGCCTTCAGGGTCGCGCGGCCGCCCGCCACGTAGCCGGCGATGGCGAGCCTGGCCGCGCCCTTCAGCGTGCCGACCAGCGGGGCACCGTCGTCAAGCAGCCGCCGCGCGCGGTCCGCCTCGAACTTGACGAGGTCCCTGACCCGCTTGCTCGCGGTCTTCTCCCCGAGGTCCGCCTCGGTCACCTGGTAGGCGTCCATGTCCTGGCGCGGCAGGTAGATCCTGTCGTTGGCGAGGTCCTCGGCGACGTCCTGCGTGTGCTCGATGACCTGCAGGGCAGTGCAGATGCTATCGGAGGCCGCGATGCGCTCCGGGGTCGCCGCCTTCATGATGTAAAGGACGACCTGGCCGACCGGATTCGCGGACAGCTTGCAGTAGTCCTCGAGGTCCTTGAAGGTGTCGTACCTGGTGACAAGCTGGTCCTGGCGGTTGGCCTGGATAAGCGCGTAGAACGGCCCGGCCGGGATCGCGCAGTCCTTGACGGTGCGCTTGAGTGCCTTGATCGCTTCCAGGTCCGGCTCTGCCGCCTGCTCGTCGTAGATCCGCGCGACGTCCCTTTGCAGCTCGTCAAGGAGCTTGAGGCGGGCCGCGGTGATCGTTTCCAGTGCCGCGTCGCGCGGCATGCCGGGCAGCGGCTCGTCACCGATGTCGTCAGTGAGCCGGGCGAAGCCGTAGAGGGCGGTCAGGTGGGCACGCCAGCGCTTCGGCAGGACACGCAGGGCAACTGGGAAGTTCTCGGCGGATGCCTTCGCCGCGACCGCGAGCGAGACCTGCGCCGCGACGGCGACTGCCTCGCGCTGCTGGCGATCGCCTGCCTCAGCCGTGCCTGTCTCGGCCGTGCCTGCCTCGCCTATGCCGCTACTCCCCGCACGGCCTGCCCTTGTGCCTGTCACCTGTCTATTTGGGCACAGCTCAGAAATAAATGCAAACAATGACACCCGCGTCACCTGACGCGCCCGTCGGGGAACTATGACAGGTCTGTCAGGAAACGGCTTGCCGTCACTACTCGGGCCGCATTGCCCGCGCCTAATTAGTTTGCAGCAGGGAATGCCGATATGCTACACAATGCAAAAAGGACTGACCCACCCCACGCTGACCTGGGCAGATTCTTTCGTTTACGAGTTAGGCCGCGGGCTTGGCGATGGCCATGGCAGGGCTCGGCTTGGGTGCCTTACCCGCGTGACGCCATTCTCATGCCCGCCGGTCCTGCCACCGCTCAAATCGCTGATTTGACACATTGCGGAAACATTCCTACGCGTTGTGCCGTGACGAACGCGCACCGTGTAGCGCGGCACGCCTCTCGGCAGCGGTGAAGCGCGGGTGAGAAACCGCACGTTGCGGGATCAGACGGTGCTCACTTGCCCTGCTCGCCTGCCCTGAAGGTAACGTGAAGGTTTCATTCACAGCGCCTTCAGCTGAAGTTCAGCTGCCGGCCGGCGCGCCGCCGCTCGGCTATGGCCTTGCGCGCCTACGGTTGCGTGGCCAGACCCGCGTCGGAGCGGGTCTTCCCGCGGTGGAGGCACTCCGAGATGCGCGTACGACGACCCCCGATCTCACTCCGTCACCGGCGATCGCGCAAGCCGATCGCCGCGCTGGCCGGCGGCACCCTCGTGCTTGGCCTGATCGCAGGCGGCGCCGCCACGGCTTCCGCCGCTGGTGCCGCGGCGCCGGCGCCGGCCAAGTCCGTCGCGTCCGGTGCCTGCGACCTGGCGGGCGGGAACATCCAGCATGTCATCTACCTTCAGTTCGACAACGTGCACTACTCGCGGGACAACCCCAACGTGCCAAGCGACCTGGAGCAGCTGCCCGGCCTGCTCTCGTACATCACCGGGTCGGGCACGCTGCTCTCCCGGGAGCACACCCCGCTGATCGCGCATACCGCCAATGACATCGTGACGTCAGAGAGCGGCCTGTACCCGAGCGACCAGGGGCTCGCGGTGGCCAACGAGTACCAGTACTACACGGGGGCGAAGAACGGCAGCACCGACGAGGCCGGGGACTTCGCCTACTGGACCGACCCGATCGTGGACTACAACACCGGCCTGGCGAGCGCGCCGGTGGGTGACTCGACCACCAACCTGACCGGCGCCAGCGGGCAGACGCCGCCGGCGCCGTGGGTCCCCTACACCCGGGCGGGCTGCAACTTCGGCTCGGTCGCGGCAGCCAACACCGAACTCGAGAACACGCTCCCGGACGTGCCACTGGTGTTCGGCGCGAACTCCGCGGACGCCAAGGAGGCGGAGAACCCGTCCAGCGCCGGGCAGGCGAAGGCAGTGGCCGACTATGAGGGCCTGTCGGTGCACTGCGCGCTCGGCTCGGCCGCGTGCGCGAAGAACCACTCGGTAGCCGATCAACTGCCGGACGAGCCAGGCGGGTACCCGGGGTACCGCGCGCTATTCGGCGCGAAGTACACCGACCCGCTGATGTCGCCGTCCGGGCCGGTGAAGAACCTCGACGGCGCGGTCATCAAGGACTCCAACGGCAACGTCGGGTTCCCCGGCTACGACGGGATGACCGGGCCGAACGCGCTCGCCTACACGCTGGACATGCAGACGCACGGCGTACCCGTCACGTTCACCTACCTGTCCGACGTGCATGACTCGTGGACCACGGGAGCGGGCCTCGGCCCGGGCTCGGCCACGTACGAGTCGCAGCTGAAGCAGGAGAACGCGGCGTTCGGTCAGTTCTTCGCCGGGCTCGCCGCGCACGGCATCACCAAGTCCAACACGCTGTTCGTGGTCACCGCGGACGAGGGCGACCACTTCGCCGGCGGCGCGCCGTCCCCGGCCAACTGCAACGGCGTCACGACCCTGTGCACCTACAAGAACGTCGGCGAGGTGGACGGAAACCTCACCGGCATGCTCGCGGCCAAGGGCGTCACGACGCCGTTCGACGTGTCGGCCGACTCCGCGCCGATCGTCTACGTCCACAACCAGCCCGGCCCCGCCGTTGCCTCGGTCCGGACCCTGGAGCAGACGGCCGGCAAGCTCACCGCCGACGACCTGGCGACCGGGAAGACCGTGCCGCTCATCAACTACGAGGCCGATCCCGTGGAGTTGAACCTGCTGCACATGATCACCGGGGACCCGAAGCGGACACCGACGACCGCGCTGTTCGGTAACACCGACTTCTGGCTCAGCAGCGGCTCTGCCTCCTGCGGCACGTCCTGCGTGAGCGAGCCGTCCGGCGGGGACGCCTGGAACCACGGCGACGTCGCGCCCGAGATCAACACCACCTTCCTCGGGCTGGTCGGTCCGGGAGTGCGGAACCTCGGGGTGAACGACTCCGTATGGTCCGACCACACCGACATCCAGCCGACGATGACGGAGTTGCTCGGCCTGCGCGACGACTACACGCCGGACGGCCGGGTGCTCACCGAGGTAATCTCCCGGAGCGCGCTGCCCTGGTCGCTGAAGGTCGCCTCCCCGACGCTGACCAGGCTCGGCGACGCGTTCACCGCGATCAACGCGCCGGTCGGGCCGTTCGGTCTCGACACGCTCGCGGCCTCGACCAAGGCACTGGAGTCGTCCTCGCCTGGTGACGCCACCTATACCAGGCTCGAAGCGACGCTTGCCGGGCTCGGCTCGCAGCGGGACAGGCTCGTCGCGGCGATGAAGGCTGAGCTGTACGGCGCGGCCTCCGGCAACCGCCCGATCAACGTCGGGGAAGCCGACGCGCTGATCAGGTCGGCCAACGGCCTGCTGGCATCGGCGGCGGCGCTCGGGTAGCCACTCCGCCACCATGCGGACGGCGCTCTCGTGCGGTTGAGGCTTTCTAAGTAAGCCCATGAGCTTGCCGGGGCGCCTACGAGCGCCAGATGAGGACCAGGGCGCAGTCGTCGCCGCTGGCGATCGCGCGCTGCATGGTGGTGACGAGTTCGGGCGCGCCCGACTGGAAGCCCGCCACGACGAGGTGATCGGCCTCGCCGAGCAGGCGCGCGATGCCGTCGTCGATGTCCCGTCCCGGGGCCTCGACCACGCCGTCGGTGTAGAGCATGATCGCGTCGCCGCGGCGGAGCACGCCCTCGTCGGGAACATCGGGGACGGCCGCCAGGTCGGGGACCACGCCGAGGACGATGCCCCGGGCGCTCGAGGTGCGCCACCGGCCGGTGTTGGCGTCGAACCTGGCCGCCGGCGGGTGGCCTGCCGAGTAGAGCGTGTACTCCCCCGAGGCAAGGTCGATCGACAGGTGGACGGCGGTCACGAAGCCCTCGTCGGTGGACCCCCTGCGCACGTAGGCGTTGGCGGCGGGGAGGAACTGCTCCCTCGGCACCGAGCCGAGCACGCCGCCGAACGCGCCGGACAGGAGCAGCGCCCTGGTGGCCGCGTCCATGCCCTTGCCGGAGACGTCGACGAGCGCCACCTCCAGGGTCTTGCCGTCGCTGTAGGAGACCACGAAGTCGCCGCCGAAGGACGAGCCGCCGGCCGGGCGGAGCACCACGGTGGATCCCCAGCCCTCGCCGAGCACGGGCAGCGTCCCCTGAGCCCGGATGCGGTCGCGCAGCTCGATCATCATCCGGTCGGCGCGCAGCCCGCGGGTGCCGAGCTTGCCCCTGGTGTTGGACAGCACGTCGGCGAAGTACGCGGTGGCCACGATCGTGACCACGATGCCCGGGCCCGCCTTGTGCAGGACGATGTCATAAACCAGGCCCGCCGCCGCGATCGCCATCAGGACTCGCAGCGCCCGCGGCCACAGCAGCAGCCCGCCGACGAGGATCGGCAGGATCATGACGCCCGGTGACACCAGCCAGTCGGACACGTGCGCGCCGATGACCGCGATCGCCACCGTGATCATGGCGAGCACGATCGCGACCCGCCGGTTCCTGGTAACAACCTGCCGTCTGAGCTGGTCGGCTAGCCACCGCCCGGCACGCTTAAGTGAGCGCGGTACCGCGCGCGCTGCCGAGAGTGGTGCCGAAACTTTCATGACTCGGGCAGATTATCCCGCAGATTGTGCAAGTCGCACGCGGCCACGCTCCATCTTCCCTGGCAACATGCGCTGCCGGGCAAAAATATTGCTGTCGAAAATCGTTCGCATCCAGCGGGCCGCGCGGGATATGAACTCCATCATGGCAGACCCCTACCCGATCCGCCCTATTACCGACGATGAGTACGCCAATTGGCGCGCCGTACACGATCACGCGTTTCACACCCCTCCCGCGCCCCAGGCTGACCTGGCCCGGTTGCGGCGGCTGTTCGAGGCTGACCGGTCACTGGCCGCGTTCGACCCCGAGCAGCCCGCGGAGGCCGGCCCCATCGGCCGCGCGGGCGCCTACACCTTCACCATGTCGGTCCCTGGTGCCGTGCTGCCTGTCGCCGGCGTCTCCTTCGTCTCCGTGCTGCCCACCTACCGGCGGCGCGGCATCCTGCGCTCGCTCATGCGCCGGCAGCTCTCCGACATCGCAACACGCGCTAAGGAGCCGATCGCGGCGCTGTGGGCCTCGGAGACTCCGCTGTACGGGCGGTACGGATACGGGCGGGCGTCTTCGCACGCGTACTTCCGGTTCGGCCGCGGCGAGGGCGCGCTCGCGCCGACCGCCCCGTCCGATCCGGCTCTCTCGCTACGACTTGCCGAGCCGGCGGCCGCCGTCGCGGACCTAGCCAAGGTGTACGACGCCGTGCTGACTGGCCAGCCCGGCTTCTTCACCCGATCGCAGCGGTGGTGGGAGCGAATAGTCGGCGAGCAGGAAGAGGATCGGCACGGGGTCACTCCGCTGCGCTGCGTGCTGGCCGAGGACCACGCCGGGGCGCGCGGCTACGCGCTCTACACGGCGGCGAGGGGATGGGAAGACGGCACGTTCCTGCCCGACTCGGCGCTGACCGTCAAGGAGGTCATTGCCGCCGACCCGGCGGCTGGCGCGGCGCTCTGGCGCGACCTGCTCAGCCGAGACCTGGTCACCAAGGTGACCGCGGACCTGCGGCCGGCTGACGACCCGCTCCTCTACCAGTTGCTCGACCCGCGCCGGGCGCGGCCGCAAGTCGCCGACAACCTGTGGGTGCGGATCATCGACTTGCCTGCCGCGCTTAGCCGACGCGCTTACTCCTGCCCGGTGGACGCGGTGCTCGAGGTCACCGACGAGCTGCTGCCGGGCAACAGCGGCCGGTGGCGACTGCGCACGCACGGGCCGGACAGCGGTGCCAGCTGCGAGCAGACCACCGAGCCTGCCGACGTCGCGCTCGACATCAGGGAACTGGGCGCGGCCTACCTCGGCGGCACCCGGCTTGGTCCGCTCGCAGCGGCCGGCCTGGTCACCGAGCTGCGGCCCGGTGCGATACGTCCGCTTTCCAGTGCCATGTCATGGGACCCAGCCCCGTGGTGCCCCACGATCTTCTAGCCGGGCTGCCGCCGGTAAGCGACACTGGGAGACATGCCGGTCATGAAGATCACGTTGTCCACCGCGATGCGGGCGCGGGATGTATCGCGGCCCCGGGCGGAGCAACTCGCCCGGGCCGCGGAGCGCGAGGACGCGGTCACCCGCCAGGCGGAGACGCCCCCGCCCAAGCCCGGGCCGCCGACAGACCAGACGAGCAAGGCCGGCCCCTCGGTGCCGGCTATCCAGCCTGGCCCGGCCATACCGACACCGGCCATACCGACACCG
>JAWWPV010000167.1:0-12347 GCA_033854775.1 Trebonia sp. | reverse complement strand
GGGTCAAGCTCGGAGGCGAGCAGGAACTTGGTCATCTGGCTCTGCACGTAGTCCCGCAGCCACGGAACCGCGGTGAACTGGAGCCGGTGCGTCTCCTCGTGCAGGCACACCCAGCGCCTGAAGTCGTGCGGGTCGACGCCGAGCTCGCGCTCAACCATGACGATGTTGGGCGCGACCAGGGTGAGGCGGCCGACACCAGGGCCCGCCCCGTTAGCAGCGCCGTTCGCGCTGCCGTTGCCGTTCGCGCCGTTGGCTGACGGCGCCCCCTCGCCGGGCGGCAGGAACAGCTCATACTGGCCGAGCACCCGGGAGGACAGGTACGCGAGGATCAGCCCGGCCTGCATGCCGGTGGCACGCGACCCGATCGTGGCGAAGACCGACCCTGCCGCGGGCACGGTGCTGCTCCGCTCGGCGAGCTTCTCCGCGAGCGGTTCGAGTACCACGCGGAACCCGCCCACGTTGGCCCTGATCCAGCCAGGACGGTCAACCACGGCGACCGGGCCGACGGCTCCCTGGCTGGTCAGCCCAGTCAACTCACGGACGGGCTGCTGTACGACGGCGGTCAGGCCGCGCAGTTCCGCCACCACCGCGCGGGCGTCGGCGAGGTTTACGTCGGGTCCCTGCCTGGCAAACCGGACGCCGGTGGAGATAGCCACGTCCCAGTCGATCATCTGTGCGCTGCTCACAGTCCTACCGTACGTGCTCGCTGATGGTAGTGGGAGTGCCCGCGCTCACGAACACCCGCACGTGGCCAGGCCGGCGGCCGCCGCGTCGATCACGTCGGCGGCCTGCTGCAGCTGGTCCGCACTTGGCACCTGCGGTGCCATGATCGCGAAGAGCAGCAGGTCGCCGGCATGGTCGTAGACGAGCCCGGCGAGCGTCGCGACCGTGGCCAGGTTGCCGGTCTTGGCCCGCACGACCCCGCGCGCCGTGCCGCCGCCGATCCCGCCGATCCCGCCAAAGGCGCTGCCACCGGCGGAGAGCGTCCCGCTGAAGCCCGCCACGGGAAGCCCCGTGATGGCCCCGCGCAGCTTCGGCGCGCTGGCGGCGAGCTTGAGCACGCGGATCAGCGTATCCGGCGCTATCGCGTCTTCCGGCGACAAGCCGCTGCCGTCGGCCAGGCTGATCGGCGTCGTTATCCCAAGCCGTCGCAGCTCGGCCAGTTCAGCGCCGGCGGCGCCGCTGAAGGTGGCGGGCATCCCGAGGGCGATCGCCACGTGCCTGGCCAGGTTTTCCGCGATCACGTTGTTGGACTCCTGCAGCATCTGCCCGGCGATCGCGACGAGCGGCGGCGAGCTCACGCTGGCGAGCGCCGGGGCGGAAGAAGGCGCCGCGGTCTCCGCCGGCGTGCCGGTGACCGTGATCCCGTCCCGCGCGAGCAGGGCGGCGAACGCCGCGACGGTCATGCCGACCGGGTCGGTGGTCCGCGGGCGGAAGTTGACCGGGTCGTCGTCGTCTTCCAGCGCGCCGCCTTGCGTCAGCCGGCCCTGGTCGGCCTCAAGGGCGACGATCGGCGTGACGTTCCCGGTGGAGATGAGGCCATCGGTCCAGCCCTGCGCCATATCGGGCCCGCTGAACAGCGCGGTGTCATAGCCTAGCCGCACGGAGTGGCGCCCCTGTGCCTTGAGCGCACGCGCGGTGCCCGCCGCGAGCTGGGCGAGGGTCGCCGGACGCGGGTAATCGGAGGAGGGGTACGCATTCACGGCGAGCGTCGGGTCACCGCCTCCCACCAGCACCACCGCGTCGCCCACCTGGCGGACGGTCGTGGTGAACCGCGCGTCGGGTCCGAGCGCCGCGAGCGCCGCCACCGCGGTCACCACCTTGGTGGTGGACGCCGGGGTGGCGGGAGTGCTCGCGTTAGCGGAGTAGAGCACCTGCCCGGTCCCCGCGGCGGCGATCTCGATGCCCACGCCTGGACCCGTCGCGCCAGCCGGGAGCGCGGCGCTGAGCATGGTCGCGAGACCACTGGCGGTGGGCGACGCGGCGCGCTTCTCATCCGTGGCGAGCGTCCCCGCGGGCGCGAGCACGGGTGTGGCGTTCACCACAGCGCGCGTGGCGGCGACGGGGACGTGCAGCCGCGCCAGGCGCGGCGGCAGCATGCGCGCCACGACGAGCCCGGCGGCGAGTGTGAACACGCCGAGCAGCGCGAGTGCTGCCAGGGCCGTGGTCCGTGTACGGCGCACGAACGTACCTTTCGCGGGATGCGGGTGGGGACAGCTTAGGGCCTGATCCCTGGGCCGCGTCATGCCTCGCCGCAGGACCCGCCGTCCGGTTGCACAACAGTGACCGGCGACAATGGAGTAAATCAGCAACTAACGCTTGGAGTGACCATGGACGTCGAGGTCGTCATCGAAATCCCCCGTGGCCAGCGGAACAAGTACGAGGTCGACCACCGCACCGGCCGGATCAGGCTTGACCGCATGCTGTTCACCTCGACCAGGTACCCGGCCGACTACGGGTTCATCGAGGACACCCTGGGCGGAGATGGTGACCCGCTGGACGCCCTTGTGCTGCTCGAGGAGCCGACGTTCCCCGGCTGCCTGGTGACCGCCCGGGTCATCGGCATGTTCCAGATGACCGACGAGAAGGGCCCGGACGACAAGGTCCTCTGCGTCCCCGCGAGCGACCCGCGGCAGGAGCACCTGCAGGACATCACCGACGTGCCGGAATTCGACCGGCTGGAGATCCAGCACTTCTTCGAGGTCTACAAGGACCTGGAGCCCGGCAAGTCCGTCCAGGGCGCGCAGTGGGCCGACCGCGCGGCCGCCGAGGCCGAGGTGGAGCGCTCCCGCAAGCGCTTCGTCGACCACGAAGGCCAGTAACGCAAAAGACCAAACTAAGGATCAGCCCGAACGGGATCGCGATCCACCCCGAACGTCAATGGCCGTAATCAGCGGCGGAACGTTCGGGGTGCTTCTCTTTTGCGAGTATTTTCTCCGCCCGGGCGCCGATTTTCTCGTGCGCGTCGCGGAGCGTGTCGCCGCCTAGTTCCGCGAGGCCGCCAGACACGCCGATGGCCGCCCTGGCCGCCGTCGCGGCCTGCTGCCACCGCCCTGCCTCCGCATGCAGGGTCATGGACCTGACCGCGGCGGCCGCCCAGTCCGGCGCGGCCAGCTGGAGGTAGCGGGGAGCCTCGACGAGCCAGCCGGGGACGGCGAATCGCACGTCCAGCCGGTCGAGCACGTCGGCGGCGAGCTCAAGGCCGGCCTCCGTCTCCGCTAGCCCGTCCTCGTCCGGCCCGGTCTTGAGCAGGCAGCCGCCGAGGTGAAAGCGCGCCCTCGCCAGGCCGAGGTCGCGCTCCTCCTGGTCTGCGGCTGGCGCCTTGAGGTACATGCCGACTACCTCGTGGAGCAGGCTGATCGCGGCCAGCGTGCTGCCCGCCGCGTCTGACGCCAGGGCGATCCTGGTGAGCACGTCGATCCGCGGCACCTCGTAGGCGGCGGGATCGGCTTCCGCCAGGGCCGCGTAATGACCGGCGGACTCCGCGAGCATGGCGATGGCCTGCCACGCGCCGCCGCCGTACCGGGCGTGCGCGCAGAGCGCGGCGGCGAGTTCCGGTTGGTGCCGCGCTGAATCGGCCGTGTCCGCGCAGAGCTCGCGGCTGATCAGCAGTGCCTGCTCCGAGTGCCCCGCCGCCTTGTCGTGGCTGCCCTGGAGCGCGGCCCTGATCGCCTCGCCGAGGTGGAAGTCGTACCGGCGTTCCAGGGTGCTCTGCCGCAGTGCTTTCCGGTCTGGGGCCTTCCGTCCTGACGCCGTGCGGGCCGACGGATGGCGAGCTGACCGCTCGTGCCGGGCGATGAACATGCCGCGAACCTCTCACCGACTAGTACCACGCCGATCGACCCCTACCAAGATCGTGACATAACGCCGCGTAACAGGCAATACACAGAATGAGACTGTTTTCGCTAAAACCGGTACTACTGACCGCCGGCCTCGGCCGCCTTACCCCCGGGATCGGTGGCGCCCGCGGCCTGCACAGCGCGAACCACGAGATCGTGGAAGTCGGCGGTCCGGCCGAAGGTCTCGCCGACGCGCTGGCCCGCCAGCACGCCCTGATAGGCCTGGTAGCGGCTCAGCTCCCACTCTTGACCCCGTGGCGGCAGCGTCGCCACCGTCGGCTCGGGCAGGGACCGCCAGGTCCACTCGGTGATCGGCGCGTCGCCGCCCGCCCCGTCGTTGGCGCTGGGCTGGATGAAGTCCGCCTGATCGGCGTGGTAGCCCATCCGGTTCCGGACGAACCGCAGGCCCGCGAGCGTGGTCTCCGTCGCCTGACGCTCCTGGTCCGTCAACCCGTCAAGGACGGCGTCGTAGTCATCCGGGTAGTGCCTGACCAGCGTCGCGTCCACGATCGTGACCCACCAGACGGCCTCGCCGATCACCGCGAACGCCTGTGCACGGTCACTGGCCCTAACCCGGCCGAGCCGCCGCGTGGTGTCGTGCATAGCGGTGAAGGCCCAGCGCAGCGCGCTTGTCCCGGTGTCCTGGGGGCTGCGCGGCGCATCCGCCCAGTTCTCGCTGCCCCACTTCTGCTGGATCCCGCTTGTCTGGTTCCAGTTCTCGCGGTTCCAGGCCACCCGGCAGCGGGCGGAGCAGAAGCGCGCGTGCTCGCGCTTCGGCTCAAACTCCCTGCCGCATCGCTCGCATCGCCTAGTCTCCGCCATTCGGTCATGTTACGCGTAACATGCGTTGCGACCTAGGATGAGTCATCGAACTTCGGCGGAACATCAGGTAACCAGCCAGGAACCGGATTCCCACCGACGGAGCGGGTACGGGTCGCACCGACAGGGACCGGGCGGGCGTGGATGTCACTCACCCCCCCCGCCCCGCCCCCGTGCGCCGTCCGGCCACGCAGAGTATCTGAACTACGGTAGAAAACTGGGCAGATCGTGCACCCTTCTTGCCGCAGCCGGGAATACTTTGGATGCCGGCACGGAGCACCGCGCCCCATGAGCCACACTTAGTGTTGCAAGGTTGGCAGCAAGGAGGACCGGTGGACAACACCGAAGGAGTGCTGAGACGGGCACCCCTGTTCGATGCGCTCGACGACGAGGGGGCGCGCACGCTCCGCAAGCAGATGGCGGAGGTGAAGCTTTCCCGCGGCGAGCACCTTTTCATGGAGGGCGATGACGGCGACGCCCTGTACGTGGTGATCGAGGGCAAGATGAAGCTCACCCGCGCCGCCGCTGACGGGCGTGAGAACTTGCTGAGCGTCATCGGCCCCGGTGAGATGTTCGGCGAGCTGTCCCTGTTTGACCCCAGGCCGCGGACTTCCTCCGCGAGCGCGGTGACCGACGCGGTACTCGCGTCGCTCAAGCACGCGGCGCT
Source organism: Trebonia sp. (assembly GCA_033854775.1). GTDB lineage: Bacteria > Actinomycetota > Actinomycetes > Streptosporangiales > Streptosporangiaceae > Trebonia. The sequence goes on along the minus strand of JAWWPV010000167.1, from coordinate 7,022 downwards.
GACGCCGTGGCTCCGCGAGCGGCCAGATGTATCGCTCCACATGCTTCGCGCGCTCGCCCAGCGGCTCCGCCGCGCCAACGACGTCACCGCGGACCTCGTGTTCACGGACGTCCCCGGCCGGGTGGCCAAGAACCTGCTTGACCTCGCCGAGCGCTTCGGTAATCAGGAGTCAGACGGACTGCACGTGCATCACGACCTCACCCAGGAGGAGCTGGCGCAACTCGTCGGCGCCTCGCGGGAGACGGTCAACAAGGCGCTCGCCGACTTCGCGGCCAGGGGCTGGCTCCAGATCTCGGCCCGGTCGGTCCTGATCCTCGACCAGGAGCGCCTCCGCAAGCGCGCGAGGTTAGGCCCCCGGCGCCAGGTAGTCCAACTGGGCGCGGACCGACTGCTCGGCCGCCGGCCATAGCGACCGGTCCACGTCGGCGTACACGATCGCGACGACCTCGGCGGGCGTGCGCGCCCCGGCGACGAGCGCGGCCCGTACCTGCTCGAGACGCTCCTTGCGGTGGGCGATGTAGTAGTCGAGCACACCCGCCGGATCACTCAGCAGCGGACCGTGCCCGGGCAGCAGCACCCGCAGGCCCGCGTCGTCCGCGAGCGACCTGAGCTCGTCAAGCGTCCGCAGGTAGTCACCGAGCGAGCCGTCGCTCGCGATCACGGTCGTGCCCCGGCCCAGCACCGTGTCGCCCGTCAGCAGCCCGCCATCGGCCGTCAGGAGCAGGCTCAGCGAGTCGGCCGTGTGCCCGGGGGTCGCGACGACTCTCAGTTCGCAGCCGCCGGCGTCGAGCACCGTGCCCGCGCCGAATCCCTCGCTCCCCAGCCGGAATGCCGGGTCGAGCGCGCCGACAGGCGCCCCGGTCAGTTCCGCGAACCGGGCCGCCCCCGCTGAGTGGTCGAGGTGCCCGTGGGTGAGCACGACCTGCGTCACGCGCCGGTCCCCCGCGGTGGCCACGTCGAGCACCCTGCGCAGATGGCCCTCGTCGTCGGGTCCAGGGTCGACCACGAGGACGGACGACGCGCCTGGCTCCGCGATCACCCAGGTGTTGGTGCCGTCAAGGGTCATCGGTGACGGATTGGGGGCGAGCACGCACCAGGCCCGCTCGGTGCCCATGCCGCTGACGGCCTTGCCGTCCGCGGCCGTCCTGATCTCGGTCACAGGGGATACCCCACTCCGTCGGGTATGACTAGCCAGGCCGCGCCGTCTTCAAGGACGAAGCGCGGCTGGACCGGCTCGATCACGCGTCGCTCGCCGAGGATGTCGGCCAGCCCGGCGCCGCCCGCGACGGCGGACGCGAAGTCGTTGAGGGTCGCCGCCGTCGGGGGAAGCAGCGAGATCTCTCCCGCCTTGGCCGAGCGGATGGCGTCCGCGGGGCGCAGCCACGCGACGTGGTCCGCCTCCGCCTCATGGCCGACCGCCTCCTGGCCGTCCGGCATGGCGGCCGCGAAGAACCGCGCGTCGAACCGGCGTGGCTCGCCGTCCGGGGTGATCCAGCGGGCCCACGGGACCAGCAGGTCCGCGCGAAGGACGAGGCCGCGCCTGGAGAGCAAGCCGGCGAGGGTCAGCGTGCCTGAGGCCACGGCCATCCGGTCGGCTTCCCAGGATGCCCCGGACGGCGCGGCGAGTGGGCCCCCGCCTGCCGCGCCGGCGAGCAGCACGCCCGACTCCTCGAAAGTCTCACGGACCGCCGCGCAGACGAGCGCCCGTGCCACCTCGGCCGACGCGCCGAGCCTGGCGCCGAACTCCGCGGCGGACGGCCCCTGCCAGCCGATTTCCGCGCCGTAATCGGCTGGGTCCACAGAACCGCCTGGGAAGACGTAGGCGCCTGGTGCGAACCTCATCGCGGCAGTGCGCCGCAGCATCAGCACCTGGATGTCGCGCCCGGGGGACAGTTCCCCGGAACGGGGGGCTCCCGCCCCCCGTTCCCCCTGGCCCCCGTACCCCCCGGGGGCCTCCGGCGGCGGTTCAGTGGATCGGAGCACCATGATCGTTGCCGCGTCCCGTGGCGCGGCGGGGGTGACCCGCCCCGCCTCAAGGTCGGCCAGCCGGGTGGCCAGCTTTTCGTTGAACCAGTCCAGTTGTATCCGCACGCTGCCTGCGCCTGTCGTTACGCCACTTCGGCGATCAGCTCTACCTCGACCGGGGAGTCAAGGGGAAGCACCGCCATCCCGATGGCGCTGCGGGCGTGCCGTCCCGCGTCGCCGAGTACTTCGATCAGCAGTTCGCTCGCCCCGTTGGCCACCTGCGCCTGGCCGGTGAACGACGGGTCGCTCGCGACAAAGCACGTCACCTTGACGATCCGCGCGATGGCGTCAAGACCGCCGGCCACGCTGGCGGCCGCCGCGAGCGCGTTCAGCGCGGCGGTGCGCGCGAGCGCGGCCGCATCGTCGGACGCTACCCCGTCGCCCACCTTGCCGACGCCCTGGAGCTTGCCGTCCACGAGCGGCAACTGGCCGGAGGTGTAGACGTAGTTCCCGGTGCGAACCGCGGGCACGTAGGCAGCCACCGGCGGCGCCACCGGCGGCAGCGACAGCCCGAGCTCCGCCAGCCGCTCCGTCGCCGTCATGATTTCGGCCGCTTCATGTAGGCGACAAGCTGCTCGGAGTTCGGGCCTGGCAGCACCGCGACGAGCTCGTAGCCCTCGTCGCCCCAGTTATCGAGGATCTGCTTGGTCGCGTGCGTCAGCAACGGCACGGTTACGTACTCCCACTTCGTCATGGCGTCACACTAGCGGTCGGAGACGGGAACCTCCTCGCCGGGCGCGAGCTCGGGCCCGGCTAGCTCGGGCACTTCAGGAACCTCGGGCACCGGCGGCACCTCCGTCGCGCTGATCGCGGGCACGGCCGCGGTCGGCGGCGCGGCAGTGTGCGAGATCGCCGCTTCGGCGGCCGCCACCTCGGCGTCGCCTAGGTCTTGCGCCTCCGCGTCGGCCAGGGCGGTCGACCCGGTCGGCGCGGGCTGCCCTGGTGCCATCTTCTCGAAGAACCGCAGCAGCTCCACGGGGACCGGCATGACCAGCGTGCTGTTCTTCTCGCCCGCCACCTCGACCACGGTCTGGAGGAGCCGCAGCTGGAGCGCCGCCGGATCCTTCGCCATCACCGCCGCCGCGGCGGCCAGCCGCTTGGACGCCTGGTACTCGCCGTCGGCGGTGATGATCCGCGCGCGGCGCTCCCGCTCGGCCTCCGCCTGCCGGGACATGGACCGCTTCATGCCCTCGGGCAGCGACACGTCCTTGATCTCGACGCGCTCGACCCGCACGCCCCACGGCTCTTCCGTCGGCTCGTCGATGATGCGCCGCAGTTCCCTGTTGACCGTGTCCCGCTCGGCGAGCAGCTGGTCCATCTCGGACTGGCCGATGATCGAGCGCAGGGACGTCTGCGCCTGCTGCGAGATCGCGCTCATGTAGTTCTGCACGTTGATCGTGGCCTTGATCGGGTCGACCACCCGGAAGTACACCACGGCGTCCACCCGCACCGACACGTTGTCGCGCGTGATGCCGTCCTGCGCGGGCACGGTCATGGCGACGATCTGCATGTTGACCTTCTGCATCCGGTCGCCGATCGGCCGGATGAAGGCAAGCCCGGGCTGGACCACCTGCGGCTGCACCCGGCCGAACCGGTACAGGACGCCCTTCTCGTACTGCTGGACAACCTTCATCGACCGGCCAAGCGCCGTCACTCCGGCAATCACCAAGAGCACGATGATAAGAATCAGAGCCTCCACGCCGAATGCGCCTCCTCTGTTAGCAGCGACCGCAAAGGGCTGGTTAATTTGCAGCCTAGTCCGCGCGGGCCCGCAAGCGTAATGATCAACTACCACCTAAAGCGGCGTAACAGGCACCCGTTCTGGATGGGAAGGTTATCCCCAGGGGGAACGGCCCCCCGGTACCGCCAGAACCGAAGCCGCTGGGGGCTCTCCGACCTGTGCTCTCCGACGTGCGGGGGCTGGCACGTAACGGTCAGCGGGCAGAGATAGCCTCGATTTGGGCGAACCGCAAGGCGCTGGGCATCACGATGAGGGACATGCATGACGGCGAGGGACACCGACTGGGACGGCGTGCGGCTGCACGTCGTGACGGGCAAGGGAGGCACCGGCAAGACCACGGTCGCCGGCGCCCTCGCACTCGCCCTGGCACACGCCGGACGTAAGGTGCTGCTCATCGAGGCAGAGGGCAGGCAGGGCATCGCCCGGCTGTTTGACCGCGCGCCGCTCCCCTATGAGGAGCGCAAGATCGCGATCGGCCCCGGTGAGGCGGACGACGGACGCGATCCTGGCGGCGACGTGTACGCGCTCGCGATCGACCCAGAGGGCGCGCTCCTCGACTACCTCCAGATGTTCTACGGCATGCGCAGCGCCGGCGTCGCGCTTACCAGGCTCGGCATGGTCGACTTCGCTACGACGATCGCGCCGGGGCTGTCCGACGTGCTCGTCACCGGGAAGGCCACCGAGGCGACCCGCCGCAAGCAGCCGACCTCGGCGACCGGCTTCGTCTATGACGCCGTCGTGCTCGACGCCCCGCCCACCGGCCGGATCGGCCGGTTCCTCAACGTCTCCGCCGAGGTGTCCGGGCTAGCGAAGGTGGGGCCCATCAGGTCGCACGCCGACACCGTGGCCAATGTGATCAAATCACCGCAAACCGCCGTGCACTTCGTCTGCACGCTTGAGGAGATGCCCGTCCAGGAGACCCTCGACGGGATCGCCGAGATCCGTGCGGTTCCCGGCATGCAGGTCGGCGGGATCGTGATCAACATGGCCCGCCCCGCGGTGCTGAGCCAGCAGGAGCTGAAGGCCAGGCCGGACCTGGCGGCCATGGCCGCGGCACTCGGCACGGCCGGCCTCTACGACCCGGACTCCCTCGCCGCCGCCCTGGCCGAGGAGCTCAGCGAGCACGCGCGCCTTGTCGAGCTCGCCGACCGTGAGCGAACCGAGCTTGAGGGGGCCGGCCAGCCGATCTACGAGCTGCCGCTGGTCGCCGAGGGGATCGACCTGGCCGCGCTGCACAAGCTGGCCGCAGAACTTCGTGACCAGGGTGCGGCGTGAGCCGCCGCATGAACGCCCGGTGCGGAAAAGGAATATCCCGTGAGCACTGATAACCCCCGCCTGGATATTGACCGGATCATTGACGACCGGCGCGCCAGGATCATCGTCTGCTGCGGCTCAGGTGGCGTCGGCAAGACCACCACGGCGGCCGCGATCGGGCTGCGCGCCGCGGAGCGCGGCAGGCAGGTCTGCGTGCTCACGGTCGACCCCGCGCGGCGGCTCGCCCAGTCGATGGGGCTCACGTCGCTTGACAACACGCCGCGCCTGGTCGACGGCATCGACGACGAGAGCGGCGGCAGCCTGCACGCGATGATGCTGGACATGAAGCGCACCTTCGACGAGATCGTCGAAGCGCACGCGGACCCAGCGCGGGCCGCGCAGATCCTGGCCAACCCGTTCTACCAGTCGCTTTCCTCGAGCTTCTCCGGCACCCAGGAGTACATGGCGATGGAGAAGCTCGGCCAGCTCCGGCGGTCCGACGAGTGGGACCTGATCGTCGTGGACACGCCGCCGAGCCGGTCGGCGCTCGACTTCCTCGATGCCCCCGAGCGGCTCGGCCGGTTCCTCGACGGACGGCTCATCAGGGTCATGACCGCCCCGGTGAAGGCGGGCCGGCCATTCGGGCGGGTAATCAACGCCGGGTTCTCGGTGATGACCGGCGCGATGACGAAGCTGCTCGGCGGCCAGGTCCTGCGCGATGCCCAGACGTTCATCACGGCCTTTGACACGATGTTCGGCGGGTTCCGTGAGCGCGCTGAGGCCACCTACAAGCTGCTCCAGGCTCCGGGCACGTCGTTCCTCGTGATCGCCACGCCTGAGCCAGACGCGCTGCGCGAGGCGTCGTACTTCGTCGAGCGGCTGGCCGAGGAGCGGATGCCGCTCGCCGGGCTGATGCTGAACCGCGTGCATAGTCTCATTGGGAGCGGGGCGGGCATCGTCCGGCTAAGCGCGGCGCGGTCGGTCGGCGCGGCCGAGACTTTGGAAGCCATGCCGAACGAGGGCGTGGCTACCGCCTCGTCCGCCAGTTACTCAGTGACGGCAGCGGCGCTGCGACTGCACGCCGCGCGGATGAACCTGGGTGAGCGGGAACGGCGGGTGGCCGGGTCATTCATGTCGGCTAACCCGGCCGTTCCCGTCGTCGAGGTACCTGCCCTGCCAGATGATGTGCACGACCTCGCCGGGCTACGCCGCGTCGGCGAGGCATTCGCTTGAACCTGGTTCAGGGATCGCTGGTTTGGCCGGCATCGTTGCCGGCCCGGCACGCAGCTTGCCGATTAGACGCTCGCGACGAGCTCGTCGATGCCCTGGCGCTCGTAACGGTCACGGGCCGTCTCGAGCAGTTCGCGCCACGACGTGACATCGGGCCGGCGGCGCAGCAGAGCGCGGCGCTCGCGTTCGGTCATTCCGCCCCAGACGCCGAACTCAATCCCGTTGTCGAGCGCATCCGCAAGGCACTCGGTACGGACCGGGCAGCCCCGGCAGATGAGCTTGGCGCGGTTCTGGGCAGCACCCTGGACAAACAGCTCGTCCGGGTCGGTCCCCTTACAGGCGGCGCGTGTGGTCCAGTCGGTGATCCACATGTGCCCAACTCCTCTTGATCGCCGGGCACACGTGTCCCCGGGCGGTCTGCGTTGACGGATTGCATGTTCGTGAGGGTGTGCGGCCACCCGGTCACGGTTATCGGTTCGTGATAAAGGAACTTACGGAAGTGAGGGCATCCCTGCCAAGACCCGGTATGGCCATTTCAGAGATAGTCCTGATGGGCTATGTACAGATGGAGCCGTAGTCATTTCCCGGTCAATCGGGTACCCCGTGTGACGAAACGTCCAGCGTGGAGGCATTGTGGCCGGCCTCGATGCCGACAGGACCGTTCGCGCCCGCGTACGCTGTGACGCGTGCAGCAGCTCGTGAACTGGATCGCCAGCAAGACAAATTCCACCGGGCGCCTGATTTTGATGGCGGGACTCGGCGGTGTGCTTGT
>JAWWPV010000166.1:0-2681 GCA_033854775.1 Trebonia sp. | reverse complement strand
TGCTCTTCCGATCTTTCGTGTCGCACACCCCCGCGTTGGTCACCGTGGGCGGAATGTCAGACCCGGGGGCTACAGTCGTGGGCGTGGGAGAGTCAGCCGCACCCGTTCGGGATGATCAGGAAACAGCTGCGGGCGCGGACCGTGAGCTGAGCGCCGACGAGGTGCGGCGGATCACCCTTTACTCCCAGGGCTTCCTCGGGGCCGGCGCGCGGCGCGGCGGCGTGACCGGGGTGGTGCGGCGGGTCAGCGCCGTGCAGCTGGACACGATCTCGGTGCTCGCCCGGTCGCACGAGCTCGTCGCGTACGCGCGGCTCGGGCCGGTCGGGCGGGACACGGTGGAGCACGCGTACTGGCCCGCGAAGAAGCCGACGACGTTCGAGTACTGGGCGCACGCGGCGTGCATCCTGCCGATTGCGGACTGGCCGTACTACGCCTGGCGGCGGCGGGCCATCACCGCGCGCGGGCAGCGCTGGCACAAGGTCTCGGAGGACACCTGCGAGCAGGTGCTCGCCCGGCTGCGCGCCGAGGGGCCGCTGACCGCGACCCAGCTCGGCGGCGCGAAGGCGGGCGGCCCGTGGTGGGATTGGTCGGAGGTGAAGATCGCCGCCGAGTGGCTGCTCGACACCGGCCGCGCGGTCTGCGTGCGCCGCACCGGCTGGCGGCGCGTCTACGACCTGCCGGAACGGGTCATTCCCACGGACCTGACCGACCACGAGCCGACCGACGCGGAATGCCTGTCCTACCTCGTCGGGACCGCCGCCCGTGCGCTCGGCGTGGCGACCCAAGCGGACTTCATCGAGTACCTGCGGCTCAACGAGTACGGGCTGCGGCTGCGGAGCGGCCCGGCGCTCGACGAGGCCGCCGCCGCGGCCGGCCTGATTCCCGTGACGGTACCTGGCGCCAAGCGGCTAGTGCCGGCCTGGGGCGACCCGGCGGCGCTTGCCTGGCTCAACGCCGGCGGCCGCGGTACGCACCGCACGGCGCTGCTCTCGCCGTTCGACTCGCTGATCTGGGACAGGAAGCGGACGTTGCGGATGTTCGGCTACCGCCACCTGTTCGAGCCCTACGTGCCGAAGGAGAAGCGCGAACGCGGCTACTTCACGATGCCGCTGCTCGCCGGGGGCCGGATCGCGGGCTGGGTGGACCCGGCCAGGGACGGGAAGACGCTCGTCGCCAGGAACGTGCTCATGGAAAAACCCGCGGCCGTCGCGCCCATGGCGCGAGCTCTCGCGGAGGCGGCTCAGTGGGTCGGTTGCTCGAATGTAGCGATCGAACGGGTTCAGCCGACTCTCCTGGCCCAGCCGCTCGCGGCGGCCCTGAAGGACCTCGGGGCTTAGCTGATCTCGATCAGCTTCTCGCGCACCGCGATCATCACGGCTTCCATCCGGGAGTGGATCTGTAGCTTCTCCAGGATGTTCCGCACGTGGTTCTTCACGGTGTTCTCCGAGATGAACAGCTCCTTAGCGATGTCCCGGTTGTTCATGCCGCGCGCCACGAGGCGGAGCACTTCCATCTCACGCTCGGTCAGCTTCGGGGCCGGCGCGTGCTTGGCCGGCTCATCCTCGGCGTCCCTGCGGGCCAGGGTCGCGAACTCGGTGAGCAGCTTGCCGGCCATCGACGGGTTGATCAGGGACTGCCCGCCGTCCACGGCGCGCACCGAGTCGGCCAGCTCGTCGAGCGGGATGTCCTTGAGCAGGTAGCCGCTCGCGCCCGCGCGGATCGCCTCGAAGAGGTCCTCTTCCTCGTCGCTGATCGTCAGCATCACGATCTTGGCGGACGGGGCGACCTCCTTCATCTGGCGGGCGGCCTCGATGCCGGTGATCTTGGGCATCCGGATGTCCATGAGCACGACATCGGGCACCACCTCGCCAGCGAGCTGCACCGCTTCCTGGCCGTCGGAGGCCTCGCCGACAAGCTCAAGGCCTGGCTCCCCCCCGAGGACCATCTCCAGGCCCCGGCGGAACAGGGCGTGGTCGTCCGCGATCATCACCCGGATCGGGTCGCTGCCCGGCCTGGGGCCGGATGCCTCGGAGGCTGAGGGCACGGGAGCCGCCGCGGGGACGACGGGCGCATTCTTCTTGGCCGCAAGAGACCGCTCGGTCACGGCCGCTCCTTCCACAGCGTTCGCAGTTCACGCACAGGATAGGACATGTCACTAAAGCTACGCGTACCGCCCCGACAGTGCCAGCCGGGGACGGCACGCAATTGCGTTGCGTTTTCTAATCGCCAACAAGCCTGATCACGCCGTAGTCGTAGCCGCGGCGACGGTAGACGACGCTGAACTTGCCGCACTGGCTGTCGTGGTAGGCGAAGAAGTCGTGCCCGACGAGCTCCATCTCCAGGAGCGCCTCGTCGATCGTCATCGGGTGCGAGGCGTGGAACTTCTCCCGGACGATCAGCGGGCCGTCGCCCACCATCTGCATCGGCAGCACCCCGGAGACCGTTTCCTCCGCTTCGGCCTCGTCACGGAAGCCATCGAAGTCACGGTCGCCCTCGTCCCGCGAGAACGCCGGGAGCGGTACCACCGCCTCCGGGCGGCGCTGCCCGTTCGGCCTGGTGCCGGCCTTCGCGGCCGCCCTGGCGCTCGGCTTGCCGCTTCCCTTGCCATTCGCCTTGCGACCGACCGGCGTGCCGGCCAGCACGGCCGCGTCGTCGGGCGGCGGGATCGCAGGGATGGCGAC
>JAWWPV010000165.1:0-6069 GCA_033854775.1 Trebonia sp. | reverse complement strand
GATCTCCTGCTGGCCGGGGGCGACCTCGTGATGGCTGTACTCGACGGAGATGCCCATCGCCTCGAGCATCGTGATGCTGGTGCGGCGGAAGTCGTGCGCGATGCTGTGCGGGGTGTGGTCGTAGTAGCCGCCCGAGTCGACGGGGACGGGGGTGGAGCCGACCTCGGGACGCTCGCGGAGCAGGAAGAACTCGATCTCCGGGTGCGTGTAGAAGGTGAAGCCCATCTCGCTGGCCTTGGACAGGTTCCGCTTGAGCACCCAGCGCGGGTCGGCGTAGCTTGGCGAGCCGTCCGGCAGCAGGATGTCGCAGAACATGCGGGCCACGCCCGGGTACTCGCCGCGCCACGGCAGGAGCTGGAACGTCGACGGGTCGGGCCGTGCGATCATGTCCGACTCGTGCACGCGGGCGAAGCCCTCGATCGCCGAGCCGTCGAAGCCGATGCCGTCCGCGAACGCGCCCTCAAGCTCGGCGGGGGCCACAGCGACGGACTTGAGTGAGCCGAGCACGTCGGTGAACCAGAGCCGGACAAAGCGAATGTCCCGCTCTTCGAGCGTGCGCAGCACGAATTCTTCCTGCCTGTCCACGGCTATCACCTTAGACGCTTGTCGCTGTTACTGCGTCGGCTAGGCACCCAGAGCTGATACCCGGTGCCCCTCTGTGCAGCCACGGTACCGGGCGCGACCCGCTGGTGGCGTTTCCTGCCGGTTACGTTCGGGTGATCTGTTGCACACCGTTTACCTGGTCGTGGCTCTGCTGGTGGTGGCGGGGGCTGCCGGGCGGGCGCCCGGCCAGGCGGCCGGGGCGCGCACGAGCAGCAGCGCCGCGTCGTCGCCGAGCGGCGCGCCGACGTACCGGAGCAGGTCATCGCGGACCAGGTCGAGCAGGTTCGGCGCGGAGCCGTTCGCGCGGAGCCTGCCTGTCTTCGTCAGCCTCGGCCGCGCCTTCGGCGCGAGGACCTTGACCCGCTCGTCAAGCGGGTAGAACTCCCTGCTCGCGTCCCGCGCCTCGGTGACGCCGTCGGTGTAGAGGAGCAGCTGGTCGTTCGGCTTGAAGGCGTAGACCTGCTTCGCGCCCGCGTCGCTGCCGAGCCTGATGAGGCCGAGCGGCGGCGCAGGCGCGTGCACCTCGAGCACGGTCACGCCGTCCTCCGGCGAGATGAGGATGGGCGGCGGGTGACCGCAGTTGAGTATGGTCAGCTTGCCCCGGTCCGGGTCGATCTCGGCGAGCAGGGCCGTCACGAACTCCTCGTACTGGCCCCAGCGGCGCGACAGGCCGGCGTCAAGGCGGTAGGCGACCTCGTTGAGGGTGCCGACGCCGTGAGCCACCTCGCGGAATCTTCCGATGATGTCCGCCGCTACCTCGACCGCGCCGAGTCCCTTGCCGCGCACGTCGCCGATGATCAGCCGGATGCCGTGAGTTTCTGTGTGCGTCACCTCGTACAGGTCGCCGCCCACCCGCGCCTCGGCGGCGGCGGCCAGGTAGACGACGCCGAGCTTCAGCGGGCCGAGCTGCTCGGGTAGCGGTCGCAGGACGGCGCGCTGCGCGGCTTCGGCGACCGAGGTTACGTTGGCGAACTGCTGCTCTTGCTGCTCCTGGTCGACAGTCCCCTTGCGGTCGCCGAAGACGGTGCCTGCCGCGCTGATGACTGTCGTGACCGCGATCGCGCCCATGGTGGCGAGGGGCAGCTGGTGCGCGCCTTCCGTGACCGCGATGCCGCCCTTCAGGAGGACGTCGATGACGACGGCGGCTACTACAGCGACGGCACCGTAGGCGAGGGGGCGCCTGATGGTGCTGGCGCCGATGCCGGCCAGGGCGGGCGGGACGGCGAGGAGCGGGGTCAGCTCCAGGGGACTCGGCCAGGCCCTGGTGAGGCAGACGGCCGCGGTGGCGGCGGCCGCGACGAACGTCGTCAGCTCAAGCCAGCGCGCCTTCATTGGTCCTCCGGAGCGTCGCGTGGGCAGCGCGGTCTCGGTCCGTTCGCGGGCACCGCCGCGGTGGTGCATCCGCATACCCCTTACATACCGCACGAGGGGCAACAAAGACGATATGTCGGCCATCTCGTTGTCATAGCGATCGCGTGCGCGATTCGAAAGTAGCGTGGCGATTACTTAACTCGCGGGGTGGCGGGTCAGGTGGTTATGCAGTTATGCGCGAGGAGGCCGCCGCGACCGGGGCGCCCGGCCAGGCGGCGGGAGCGTGGATGAGGAGCAGCGCCGCGTCGTCCTCGAGCGGGGCACCGACGTGCTTGTGCAGGTCAGCGCGGACCAGGTCGAGCAGGCCTTGGGCCCGGCGGGCGCTGACGCTGGACACCGGCTTGAGCACCGTCTTGGCCGCCGCTTGGCTCCCCGCCGCCTTGGTGGCGAGCGTGCTGACCCGCTCGGGCAGCGGGTAGAACGCCCGCTTGGCGTCGCGCGCCTCGGTGACGCCGTCGGTGTACAGGAGAAGCTGGTCATTCGGCTGCAAGGCATACGACAGTTGTGCGTCGGAGCAGTCGCCGAGGGCGAGCAGGCCGAGCGGCGGCGCGGGCGCCGGCACCTCCAGGAGGGTCACGCGCCTGGCACCGGCGTCGACGCGGGCCGCCGGGATCAGCAGCGGCGGCGGATGACCGCAGTTGAAGATCGAGGTCCGTCCCGACTCCGGGTCGATCTCGACGAGCAGTGCGGTGACGAACTCCTCGTGCCGAAGGCCCCGGCCGAGGCCCGCGTCCAGGCGGGCCGCGAGTTCGGCGAGTGTGCACGCGTCGTGCGCTTGCTCGCGGAACATGCCGAGCACGTCGGTCGCGAGCTCGACCGCGCCGAGGCCCTTGCCGCGCACGTCGCCGATGATCACCCGGATGCCGTGCTCGCGGGTCGCGACGGCCTCGTACAGGTCGCCGCCCACCTTCGCCTCCGCGGCGGCGGCGACATACACGACGTCGAAGCCGAGCGGACCGAGGCGCGGGGGCGGCGGCCGCAGCACGGCGCGCTGCGCCGCCTCCGCGACGGACGTGACCTCGGCGATCCGTTGTTCCTGCCGCACGCTGATGGCCGTGCCCGCCGTGGCCACCGCCGTGATGACGACAACGGTGAATATCGTCGCTCCCGGCAGCCAGCCGGCGTACTCGGTGGGCCTCGCCGCGATGGCGATGGCGGCAAGCAGGCTAACCGCGCCGTAGCCGAGCGGCCTGCGCACCGTGGCCGCGCCGATGCCGGCCAGTGCGGGCGGGACGGCGAGCAACGGCGCGAGCATCGGCGGCTGGCCCCACGGGCGATCGAGGCAGTCGACCAGCACGACCGTGATCAGCACGAGCGCGCTGAAGTCGAGCCAGCGGTACCGCCAGGCCGCGTGCTGCGGCAGGCGACGGGCCGCGATCGTCACGGTGGGGAGGTGTGTCCGCATACATCACCTCATATTGTGTCGTCCCCTAACAGGGACGATATGTCACGCGGAATGGTTCCCGTGGCGTTTTCGAGCGGCCGATGTCAGCCACGCTATGAAGGTTAATCAGTCGCTGCTTGCCGTGCCCGGCGACTTGGACGAGAGTACCCTCCTGGGGCCTTCGGGAAGATGGGGATTCCCGTTACGTCGATGACCTGCCTGACCTCGCTGATTCGACGGATCGGCAAGTTAATGGAACGCTAATCGCCGTGTCACACATATAGAATTCTGGAATGGATTCCGGGAATTCATGATCGCCGCGCACCTCGTCAAGCACGGCTACCAGGTGCCCCGGTAGGGGCCGTGGCGCGGGTACGCGGACGATCCGTTCCACGGGGACCTAAGCTTGGGGTGTGGTGATGTTGCGGGTTGGGCTTGCGCAAGTGAACGCTACCGTCGGAGACCTGGCGGGGAACGCCGAGATCATCGTCCAGTGGACGCGGCGCGCGGCCGCGCGCGGTGCGCGGGTCGTGGTATTTCCGGAGATGGCGCTGACCGGGTATCCCGTGGAGGACCTCGCGCTGCGGGCGTCGTTCGTGGAGGCCTCGATCGCGGCGGTGCGGGACGTGGCCGAGCGGCTGAACGTCGAAGGGCTCGGCGGGGTCGCCGTGGTCGTCGGGTACCTGGACCGGCGGGCCGGGCTCGCGCCGCGGACCGGGCTGCCTGCCGGGGCGCCGCTTGACGCGGCGGCGGTGCTGCACGGCGGGCGGGTCGTCATTACCTCGGCCAAGCACCACCTGCCCAATTACGGCGTGTTCGATGAGTTCCGCTACTTCGTGCCGGGCAACACGCTGCCGGTGTTCCGTGTGCCGGTTTCATCGGCGGGCGGGGAAAGCGGAGTCGGCGAGGCCGTGGATGTCGCGGTCGCGATCTGCGAGGACCTGTGGCAGGAGGGCGGGCCGGTGGCGGTGTGCAGGCACGCGGGCGCCGCGCTGCTGGTCGTGCCGAACGCCTCGCCCTACGAGCGGGGCAAGGACGACGTGCGCCTCGACCTCGTGCAGCGGCGGGCGCGCGAGGCCGGGGCCGCGCTGGCGTACTGCAACCTGGTCGGCGGGCAAGACGAGCTCGTCTTCGACGGGGACTCGATCCTCGTGTCCGCGTCCGGTGAGCTGCTGGCGCGCGGGCCGCAGTTCGAGGAGGCGCTTATCATCGCCGACCTTGAGCTGCCCTCGGCCGAGGCCGGGCCAGGGCCGGAGACCGTGGCGGATGAACGTGACATTCAGCCGGCCGCGGGCGGCTCGCTGCCGCATTCGTCCGGTGCCGGCGAGGCGGTGGACGCGGGCGACGGAACCGCGATCGTCATCGAGCGCGTGGCGCTGCCGGAGGTGCGGCTACCGGCGGGCGACATGTCGGAAATGCCGGGCGAGGGCGACGAGGGCGAGGGCGCCGGACACGCCGGGCCGTTCTGGCCCCGGCTGGACGACCTTGCCGAGGTGTATGCCGCGCTGGTGCTCGGCACGGCGGACTACGTGCGGAAGAACGGGTTCCGGTCCGTGCTGCTCGCGCTGTCCGGCGGGATCGACTCCGCGCTCGTCGCCACGATCGCGGCCGACGCGGTCGGGCCGGAGAACGTCCACGTGATCCTCATGCCGAGCAAGTGGTCGTCCGACCACTCGGTGACCGACGCCGAGGACCTCGTCGAGCGGCAGGGGATCCACGCGCGGACCATCGCCATCCAGGCGATCGTGGACGCCTTCAGTGACGAGCTCGGGGACTTCCCGGTGTCCGGGCTGCCCGCGGAGAACCTGCAGTCCCGGGTGCGCGGGGTGATCAACATGGCGGTCTCCAATAACGAGGGCCACCTCGTGCTCACCACCGGCAACAAGAGCGAGATCGCTACCGGGTACTCCACCCTCTACGGCGACTCGGCCGGAGGCTTCGGCCCGATCAAGGACGTGCTGAAGACGCTGGTCTGGGCGCTGTCCCGGTGGCGCAACGCGGAAGCGGAACGGCTAGGACTTGAACCCCCCATACCGGCCAACTCGATCGAGAAGCCGCCGTCGGCGGAACTGGCCCCAGGCCAGCTCGACACCGACTCGCTGCCGGCGTACGAGGTCCTCGACGCGCTGCTCGACGACTACGTCGAGAAGGACATGGGGTCGGCCGCGCTGATCGGCGCCGGGCACGACCCGGCGCTTGTCGCCCGCGTGATCCGGCTGGTCGACCTGGCCGAGTACAAGCGCCGCCAGTACCCGCCGGGCCCGAAGATCACCGTCAAGAACTTCGGCCGCGACCGGCGGCTGCCGATAACCAGCCGCTGGCGGGAGGTGCTTCCCGGCTAGCCGGCTGAGATCGCCCCGATTAGGCTGGTCGGATGAACTCGTTCGCCTCCAAGCTCGCGATTGTCACCGGCGGCGGCTCGGGCATGGGGCGGGAACTGGTCCGCCAGCTCGCCGCCGAGGGATGCTCGGTCGCCACCTGCGACCTCAACGCCGATTCGCTCGCCGAGACCAGGGAACTGGCGACTGGCCAGGCCGCGGGGACCGCTGCGATCACCGCGCATCAGTGCGATGTGTCCGATGAGGCGGCGGTGCTGCGGTTCCGCGATGAGGCGCTGGCGGCCCACCGGGCCGATCATGTCGACCTGGTCTTCGCCAACGCGGCGATCGGGGGCGGCGGCAGTTTCATCAACGACCCGCGCGAGCAGTGGG
>JAWWPV010000164.1:0-4126 GCA_033854775.1 Trebonia sp. | reverse complement strand
CACGGAACCTTTTTTTATCGCGGAAACTTTTGAGGCGCATAGCATGAAAATCTTCCGTCTAGAAAAAAGTTTCCGCGCTAACCTGCAGGGGAACATGCCCGGCACGGCCGGGTTCATCGAGGACATGCCGGAACCGGACACAGGCATCGATGATGGAACGCAAGCGGGCCACCCCCCGTTTCTGCCTGTTACGCGCAGTTGCCACTAAGTGACACAGAGTTTGTAGTACCCCTCTGGAATCCCTCTTAAATCCGTTCGGCCAGGTTTAAGTTTTCTAAAGAGGCAATTGCGGTGCGCTCATGTCATCAGGGCGAGACATGCCGCGTTTCCGAAAAACCGCTATTGCCCCGTTACGGGGAGTTGTTAGCCTGGCCTTATGCCGGAGCACGCGTCCGAATCAGAAGCCCGCGAGTTCGCGGCGGCCTTCAGCGCCTTTCTTAACTGGATTCACGAGAGCGACCAGGAGTCGGGCAAGCGGAACCCCGTCGCTGCCCTGGTCGCCGACTTTCTCGGCCCTGAGGCGACCGCCCACTCCGTCGTCAGCCGCGAGCTGCCGCCGTTCGAGCACGTCAACCTCCAGACCGCGATCGACGCGTGGTCGGCCCGCGACGGCCGTGCCGTGGACGTGCAGGGCGTGCTGCTGCCGCAGCACTACCGCCTGGAACTCCAGGAGATCGTGAGCGCCGAGTCGCTGCCGCCTGTCCGGCTGACCGCTCCCGCGCTCGTCGACCTGCCGAACGGCCCCGATTCCACCCTCGGCTGCCTCAAGCTCGCGCTGCTCCTGGTCTCCGACGCCCGGGGCCGGTATGTCCTGCTGGTGCAGAGCCCGAGCGAGCACCAGCAGGCCCTCGCGGTCGAGGTCGCCGGGCTGCCGGTCAACGAGGCCCAGGCCGTGCTCGCCGAGCTTGACCAGCTCCGCTCCGAACTCAACGTCTACCGCGGTCACCTCCTTGACGTGACCCTCACTCCCATGGGCGGCATCCACCTCGCGTTCGCCGTCCGGCCAGGCCTGCGCCGCGAGGACGTAGTGCTCCCGGAGGCGGTGCTCGGCCGGGTGGAACGGCACGCGCTGGGCGTCGCGGCCCACCGGCAGGCGCTGCTCGCCGTCGGCCAGCACCTCAAGCGCGGCCTGCTGCTCTACGGCCCGCCGGGCACCGGCAAGACGCACACCACCCGCTACCTGCTCGGCCAGATGACCGGCTACACCCGGCTGGTCCTTACCGGGCGCGCGCTGATCGGCGTCGGCGCGATCACCGAGATGGCCCGCGAGCTGCAGCCAAGCGTCGTCGTCCTGGAGGACGTCGACCTGGTCGCCGAGGACCGCTCGCTTGGCCCAAGGTCGAGCCCTGTCCTGTTCGACCTGCTCGACGCGATGGACGGCGCGGCGGCCGACGCCGACCTGCTGTTCCTGCTCACGACCAACCGCGCCGACCTGCTAGAGCCGGCCCTGGCCGCGCGCCCCGGCCGCGTCGACGTGGCGGTGGAGATCGAACTGCCTGACGCCGCCGCCCGCGAGCGGTTGCTCGCCCTCTACGGCCGGGGCGTCCCCCTGGCCCTGGCACCCGGGGACATCGCCACGGCGGTCGAGCGCACCGACGGCACCACCGCGTCCTTCCTCAAGGAGCTCATCAGGCGGAGCGTCCTCGAATCCCTCCATGACCCGCAGGGGCCGGCCGGCGGGGCGGCGGGCGACGGCACGGCCCGGTCCACTGATCACGGGGGGCCGACGGTGACCGGCGCGCACCTGGCCCGCGCGCTCGATGACCTCCTCGACTCCGCCCAGGGCGTGACGCGGACGCTGCTCGGCGTCGGCGTGGACCCGGCCACCCTCCCGGCGGGCGGCGCTCTCGGCATGAGCCCCATGGCCGTGGCGCAGCGCCGCATGGCGGCCGGCCACGGCATCTTCCGCCGCTGATTTTCCCGCTGGTACCACTAGTCACAGCAGTACCAAATTGTCATTCCTGAGTGAGAAGAGCGGTTCTTTAACGCGAGATGTCCCTTGTGTGATCGGTACGTTGCGGGGTATGCCTGAGGCGGACCTGAGAGCCGAGCCCGGACCCGAGAGCAGCGAGGCCGGGCGGCACCCGCCGAAGGAGCCGGTTATGGACGTTGAGGTCATTGTCGAAACCCCGCAGGGGTCGCGTAACAAGTACAAGATGGACCCCAAGAGCGGGCGCATCCGGCTGGACCGGATGCTTTTCACCTCAACGGTCTACCCACTGGACTACGGCAAGATCCCCGATACCCTCGCCGAAGACGGCGACCCCCTGGACATGCTGGTCTGGCTGGACGAGCCGACGTTTCCCGGCTGCCTGGTGACGGTCCGCCCGGTCGCGGTGTTCTGGATGGCTGACGAGCGCGGCCCGGACGCGAAACTGCTCGGTGTCGCCGCGCATGACGTTCGCAAGAGCCGGATCAGGGACCTGGGGGACGTGCCGCGCCACCTGCTCAACGAGATCGGCCATTTCTTCGACATCTACAAGGAGCTTGAGCCGGGCAAGTCCACCGACGTCCGGGGCTGGATGGACCGCGCCGAGGCGGAGCGCGTCATCAAGGAGGCCGAGGCGCGGGTCGGGCTGGTCTCATCCGGATCGGTTCCTGCGCAGCGGTAACGCACCAAGGGCGCGGCCGTCTCTAGGGCAATGGGGCTCCTATGACTGCGCTTGCTCATAGAACGCCCGAAGAGAGGTGGCGTGATGAGCGCGATCGAGATCCCGGAAGGGTCGCTGTTCGGCCTGGACAACCTGCCGTACGGGATATTCGCGGTCGGCGGCGCGGCGCCCAGGGCCGGGGTGCGGGTGGCCGACAGGGTCATCGACCTCGCGGCGGCGCTGCGCGACGAGGTGTTCGCCGCGCCGGCGCTCAACCCGTTCATGGCGGAGGGCCCGGCACGCTGGGCGGCGGCCCGGGTCCGCATCACCGAGCTTGTCACCTCGGGCGATGTGCCGTCCGGCGCGATCCACCCGGTGGACGAGGTGGAGTTGCGGCTGCCGTTCGAGGTCGCCGACTACGTGGACTTCTACGCCTCCGAGCATCACGCGTCCAACCTTGGCCGGCTCTTCCGGCCCAACGCCGAGCCGCTGACGCCCAACTGGAAGCACCTCCCCGTCGGCTACCACGGGCGGGCCGGCACGGTCGTCGTCTCCGGCACCAACGTCATCCGGCCGTCCGGCCAGCGCAAGGGACCCGGCGACCAGGCGCCCGTGTTCGGCCCCTCGGTCCGCCTTGACATCGAGGCGGAACTCGGGTTCGTAGTTGGCGTCGGCTCACCCCAGGGCACGCCGGTGCCGACGGGCGCGTTCGCGGAGCACGTGTTCGGCGCGGTCCTCGTTAACGACTGGTCCGCCCGCGACCTGCAGGCCTGGGAGTACGTGCCCCTGGGACCCCACCTCGGCAAGTCGTTCGCGACCTCGGTA
This sequence comes from Trebonia sp., assembly GCA_033854775.1. Lineage (GTDB taxonomy): Bacteria > Actinomycetota > Actinomycetes > Streptosporangiales > Streptosporangiaceae > Trebonia. Next base: position 710 of record JAWWPV010000164.1, on the reverse strand, counting down.
TCGCCGTGGGTGGTCCCGCTCGCGGCCCTGCAGGCGGCACGCGTCCCGCTGCCCGGCCAGGACCCGGCGCCGCTGCCGTACCTGGGGGAGACCGAGGACTGGGGCCTGGACATCGACCTGGTCGTGGACTGGGACGGCGAGGTTGTCTCCCGGCCGCCGTACGCGAGCATGTACTGGTCGCCCGCCCAGATGCTCGCGCACATGACGGTGAACGGCGCTTCCACCCGCACCGGCGACCTGTTCGCCTCCGGGACGGTCTCCGGACCCGGCCGCGCCGAGCGCGGCGCGTTCATCGAGCTCACCTGGGGCGGCGCGGAGCCCGTCACGGTCAAGGGGGAGCCGAGGACCTTCCTCCAGGACGGCGACACGGTGACGATCACCGCGACGGCCCCGGGCGCCTCCGGCGATCGCATCGGCTTCGGCGAGGTGACCGCCACGATCCTCCCCACCCGCACCGCGCAGCTGCCCGCCGAGCCCTAGCCGCCGACCCCGGCGGCGCGCGAGGCCGTCCCACGGGGCCGCGAGCTCGTCCCGCAGTAGCATCGGCAAAGCACGAAGTTCGGGTCGACAGAAGGAAGGTAGCGGCGTCATGAGGCCGGAGCAGACCCTGGCATGGATGGCGGACGGCACGGAGAGACTGCTCGCCGACCAGGCCGCCCTGTCCGACGAGGCGCTGACCTGGCCGACGGCCCTGCCCGGCTGGACGCGCC
>JAWWPV010000163.1:0-5228 GCA_033854775.1 Trebonia sp. | reverse complement strand
CATGTTCGACGTCCTGGCCGCGAACAGCCTCGCGACCGCCCTGTCGCCGAGCATCCGGGCCGGGGGGAACCGGTTGCGCTCGATGTTCCTCGACCCGGCGGAGCGGGACGTTCACCCCGACTGGTCCAAGGCGATCAACGGCATGGTCGCGTCCTTCCGCGCCTCCATCGGCACCGACACCGACGACCCGCGCGTCGCCCAGCTGGTCGGCGAGCTCTCCCTGGCCAGCGAGCCGTTCCGCAAGCTCTGGGCGCGGCACGACGTGAAGGCCCTGGCCGGCGCGGCGGTGGTGATGCGCCATCCCGAGGTCGGCGAGCTCTCGCTGCGGCGCGAGAAGCTGCCACTCGGCGAGACCGGCGGCCAGCTGCTGGTGATCTACCACGCCGAGCCTGGCTCGGCGAGCGCCGAGGCCCTGTCGCTGCTCGCGTCGGGCGCGACGGGCGCCACCGCGGAGGCCGCGGCGCCGTCCCGTGAGCGCGCGCGGTGACTCGAATCCTTACCGGTCGGGCAAACGACCGCCCGGGGAATGTGCGGATTGAGGAACATGGGGGAGATGAACCTCATGGAACCCGAGATATGGCCAGGGCAGCCGTACCCCCTTGGTGCCAGCTACGACGGCATCGGCACTAACTTCGCGCTGTTCTCTGAGGTGGCCGAGCGCGTCGAGCTGTGCCTGTACGGCAAGCGCGGCAAAGAGCAGCGCGTGGAAATGACCGAGGTGGACGGCTATGTCTGGCACTCGTTCCTGCCGGGCATCGGGCCGGGGCAGCGCTACGGCTACCGGGTGCACGGGCCGCATTACCCGGATATCGGCCTGCGGTGCAATTCGACGAAGCTGCTCATCGACCCGTACGCCAGGGCGCTCGACGGCGAGGTCAAGTGGGACCAGGCCGTGTACGGCTACCCCCTGGGCGGCGACGACCGCGAGCTCTTCAACGCCAACAGCGCCCCCTTCGTCCCCCGCTCGGTGGTCACCAACCCGTGGTTCGAATGGGGAGACGACCGCCCGCTGCGCACCCCCTGGCACGAGACCGTCCTGTACGAGTGCCACGTCAAGGGCCTCACCATGCGGCACCCGGCGATCCCGGAGGACCAGCGGGGCACGTACGCCGGCATGGCGCACTCCGCCGTCATCGAGCACCTCACCCGGCTCGGCGTCACCGCGGTGGAGCTGATGCCGGTCCATCACTTCATCCACGACCACTACCTGGCCGACAAGGGGCTCCGCAACTACTGGGGCTATAACTCGATCGGCTTTTTCGCCCCGCACAGCGCCTACTCGTCGTGGGGCGTCGAGCAGGTCGTCTCCGAGTTCAAGTACCTGGTGAAGACCATGCACGAGGCCGGCATCGAGGTCATTCTCGACGTGGTATACAACCACACCGCGGAGGGGAACCAACTCGGCCCGATGCTGTCGTTCAAGGGCATCGACAACCCGGCCTACTACCGGCTCGCGGACGGCGGCCGCTACTACTTCGACACCACGGGCACGGGCAACACGCTGAACATGCGCCATCCGCACGTGCTTCAGCTCATCATCGACTCACTGCGCTACTGGGTGAGCGAGATGCACGTGGACGGCTTCCGCTTCGACCTCGCCGCCAGCCTGGCCCGCCAGTTCCACGAGGTCGACCGGCTGTCCGCCTTCTTCGACCTCATCCACGTGGACCCGGTGGTCTCGCAGGTGAAGCTGATCGCCGAGCCGTGGGACCTCGGCGAGGGCGGTTACCAGGTGGGCAACTTTCCGACGCTGTGGTCGGAGTGGAACGGCCGCTACCGGGACACGGTCCGCGACTACTGGCGGGGCGCCGACCGCACCCTGGCCGACTTCGCCTACCGGCTGACCGGCAGCTCCGACCTCTACGGCAGGACCGGCCGCCGCCCGTACGCCAGCGTGAACTTCGTGACGGCGCACGACGGGTTCACCCTCACCGACCTGGTCTCCTACGACCACAAGCACAACGAGGCGAACGGCGAGGACAACAGGGACGGCACCGACGACAACCGCTCGTGGAACAGCGGCGTGGAGGGCCCGACCCGCGATCCCAGGGTCGAGGCGATCCGCGAGCGGCGCCGCCGCGCCCTGATGACCACGCTCCTGCTCAGCCAGGGCGTCCCCATGATCAGGCACGGCGACGAGCTCGGCCACTCGCAGGACGGCAACAACAACGCCTACTGCCAGGACAACGAGGTCTCCTGGCTCGACTGGGAGCACGCCGACCTGGACTTCCTCGCCTTCTGCGCCGATCTCGTCGGCTTCCGCAACCAGCACCCGGTGTTCTGGCGGCGCCGGTTCTTCGAGGGCGAGCCCATCTTCGGCGGCGAGCTGTCCGACATCGGGTGGTTCCGGCCGGACGGGGCGGAGATGACGGACGACGACTGGCACGCGGGCTTCGCCAAGTCGCTCAGCGTCTTCCTCAACGGCGAGGCGATGCCCGACCCTGACCCGCGCGGCCGGCGCCTCCACGACGACAGCTTCCTGCTGCTGTTCAACGCGCACCACGAGGACGTCACGTTCGTCCTCCCCGGTAAGGAGTGGGGCCGCCGGTGGGTGACCGAGCTGACCACGGTGACCGACCCTGGCGTCCGCAAGCCGAAGTCGCCCGGCGCCAAGGTCAGCGTCGCCGGCCGCAGCGTGCAGGTGCTGCGCCGCGTCGAGCACCCCGCCGGGAGCACCGCGCGCCGGCCGCCCATTAGATAGGCAAGAGGAACCGGCCCCTTACGACGAGCGGTAATCCTGCTGGTCACCGTACCGCTGGTCGCCGTACCTCGGGTCTGCGGGGTAGCGCGGGTCGCCCTGCTGCCTCGGGTCGGCGTACCGGGGGTCGGCGTACCGGGGGTCGCCGTACTGAGGCTGGCCGTATTGTGCCTCGCCGTACGGGGGCTGCTGGCCGTATTGTGGCTGGCCTTGCCTGGGGTCGCCGTACTGCGGCTGGCCGTACCGCGGGTCCGCGTACTGTGGCTGGCCGTACTCGGGCCGGGGCTGCCCGTACTGAGGCTGGCCATAGTTAGGCTGGCCGTACTGCGGCTGTGCGGGCCGGGGCTGCGCGTACTGGGGTTGTCCGTATCGCGGCCCTGCGTGCGGCCCGGCGACCGAGCCCGGCTCCGGCTGGTCGATCCCGGAGCGCGACAGGTAGATGAGGGACGCCACGACCAGGATCAACGTCACGACCGACGTCACGCCGTGGCCCAAACCCATGCCGCTGATGGCCTTCGGCATCCCGAAGTAGTCCGCGAACGACGCGCCGATCGGCCGCGTCAGGATATATGCCACCCAGAACGTCAGCACGGGGTTGACACCAAGCCGCCACGCGATGAACGGCACCCAGATCAGCGCGGTGAACACGAGCGCCGACCCGAGGTATCCCAGGTGGAAGGTGTTCGCGAGCAGGTCGCCGAGGGCCGTGCCCATGGCGAACGTGAAGATCACCGCGAGCCAGTAGAACACCTCGCGCCGCCGCGTCACAATCGAGTGGATGTCCAGCGTCCGCTCGCTCCGGTACCAGGTCACGAACGTCACGATCAGGCAGACCGCGTAGAACGTGGCGGACACCGTGTACGGCAGCCCGAGCACGATGTGCATGACGTCCGCGCACATCGTGCCGAAGACCGCCACCATCGCCACCGCGGACCAGTAGGGCCAGGTCCGGTACGTGGGCGTGCGGAACTGCCACGTGATCGCGATCACGAACAGCACGAACCCCACGACCACCGCGAGGTACTTGTTGACGTCATTCACCAGGTAGTCCGACACCGCCTCGCCCATGGCGGTCGTCAGCAGCTTCACCACCCAGAAATACGGCTTTACCGCCGGGACCTTCACCGCGCCCGCGAAACCCGAACCTTGACCCTGGTGCCCTGCTGCCATAGCTGCAAGCGTGCCACATGGTGATGACCGAGGTTCCCCGACTGATGCGCGCTCCGGCTGGGAGTTCTCTATGAACCCCCTAAGATCTGGCTAACGTCTGAGCCCGCGAAACCGCGCTCGCTCGGTCGCGCCGCGCTAGCCGGCGGTGACGACCGCCAGGGGACGTCCGGGTAGACTCGGCGAACATGGACGACGTCGCCGCGGCTGAGCAGCGAGCTCAGTCGTGAGTCCTTTTTTTTCTGATAGTGCTGGTCAGTCAGATCGCCAGGACGAAGGGCAGGAAAAAAAGGGCTCAATGAGGACGCCGGGGCCGCTGCGGCTTGGCGGGCGCGAGTTCGCACCGGGACGGCCACTGGTGATGGCGATCGTCAACCGAACACCCGACTCGTTCTACCGGCCGGGCCTGACCTGGGATGAGAACGCAGCGCTCGAGCGCGTCCACGCCGTGGTGGCCGAGGGAGCGGACATCCTCGACGTCGGCGGCGTGCCGGCCAGGCCGGGCCCCGAGGTGACGGTGGCCGCGGAGATCCGCCGAGTCGTGCCGTTCATCGAGCGGGTCCGCGCCGCCTACCCGGACCTGGTCATCAGCGCGGACACCTGGCGGCACGAGTCGGCCAGGGCGATGTGCGCCGCGGGCGCGGACCTGATCAACGACACCTGGTCCGCCTGGGACCCGGCCGTCGCGGAGGTCGCCGCCGAGTTCGGTGCCGGCCTGGTGTGCTCGCACGTCGGCACGCTGACGCCGCGCACCCGCCCGCACCGCCCGGCCTTCGATGACGTGGTGGCCGACGTCCTCGACCGGGTGCTGATGCTCGCCGAGCGGGCGGCGAAGGCGGGCGTCGACGCCGACAGGATCGTCATCGATCCCGCGCACGACTTCGGCAAGAACACGTGGCACTCGCTTGAGATCACGGCGCGGCTGTCCGAGCTGACCGCGACCGGCTGGCCGGTGCTGCTGTCCGCGTCGCACAAGGACTTCGTGGGAGAGACCCTGGGCGCCGGGCTCGATGACCGCCTCGCGGGTACGCTCGCCGTGACGGCGGTGGGCGCGTGGCTCGGCGTCAGGATCTTCCGTGCGCACGACATCAGGGCGACGCGGCAGGCCCTGGACATGGTCGCCTCGATCAAGGGCGACCGTCCGCCCGCCCTGGCCGTGCGAGCCCTGGCATGACCGCCGCCGCGTCCCTGGCTGCCGTGGCAGAAGGCGGCGCGTCGTGATCGTCGCCGCGGCGATCTGCCCGTCACCGCCGCTCCTCGCCACCGAACTGACGGTCCAGGCCGCCATACTGCCCGAGCTCCGCGCCGCCTGCGCGGCCTCGGCGGCGCGGCTCGTCGCCGCCGCCCCCGACGTGGTGGCCGT
>JAWWPV010000162.1:0-5286 GCA_033854775.1 Trebonia sp. | reverse complement strand
GCCGGTGAACTGCGCGCCATGGCCGCCGAGGCGGACGACGCCGTCCGCCTCGCGAACGAGGCGGGCCGGGCGTTGATCCTCCCGCCGGCCGTCACCGGCTTACCTGTTCCTGGGTGGGCTGGGGGAGTCGGCCGAACCCGTTCAGGGGACTAAGTGAAGGTTCCGGTCGCTGTCTGGCGGCCGTAACGGTCGCGGGCGGCGGTGACCGTGGTGCCGTCCGGGCCCGGGGCCGCGCTGACGATCAGGCCCTGGTCGTCGAACAGCGGCGAGACCAGCCGGTACTCGAAGGACACGTCCCCGGCCCGGCCGCCCGTGCTGCCGCCCGTGTTGCCGACGGTGCGGGCGGCCTCGGCCATGGCGAGGGCCTGGAGCGGGCCGTGGGTGAGCAGGCCAGGGTAGCCCTCCACGTCGCGGCAGTAGTCCCTGTCGTAGTGGATGCGGTGCGCGTTGTAGGTCAGCGCGGAGAAGCGGAAAAGCAGGGCGGGGGAGATGCCGATCTCCCGTTCGCCCTGGCCGGCCGGGACCACCGGCGGTACCGCCGGCGCCTGCGCTGACGCTGGCGGGCCGTCCGCGTCGCGGTAGACGATGTCCTGTTCCTCGTCCACGACGACCGCGCCGTCCTGCGCGACCTGGTGGCCGACCGTCACGAACGTCAGGTGACCGCTGCGGCCGTGCTTCTCTGTCACCGCGATGACCCTGGTCCGCCTGGTCGCCGGACGGCCGCAGCGCAGCGACCCGCTGGTCCGCACCCGGCCGCCCGCCCACATGCGGCGCCGGCCGGGGCCGGGTGGAGCGGGCAGCGTGCCGCGGACGGGGTGCCCGTCGGGGCCGAGGTCGGCCTGCGCGGGCCGGTCGAGCAGGTAGACCCAGTGCCACAGCGGCGGCAGCCCCGCGCCTAGTTCCGGCACGGGCACGCCGAGCAGGTCGGCGAGCGCGTACGCGGGCTCCGGCTGCGGTGTCTCGGTCCGTTCGATGACGTCGGTCATGCCGCCGCTTCCCTCCGCTGGCGCGTCAGATCGGGTTCCGCGCGATGAGCTGCCTGGCGATGACCGAGCGCTGGATCTCGTTGGTGCCCTCGCCGACGATCATCAGCGGCGCGTCGCGGAAGTACCGCTCCACGTCGAACTCCGTCGAGTAACCGTACCCGCCGTGGATCCGCATGGCGTTGAGCGCGATCTCCATCGCGGTCTCCGAGGCGAACAGCTTCGCCATGCCGGCCTCCAGGTCCGCGCGGGCACCGGAGTCGTAGCGGCGCGCCGCGTACCGGACGAGCTGCCTGGCGGCCTCCAGCTTGGTGGCCATGTCGGCGAGGTAGTTGCCGACGGACTGGTGCTGCCAGATCGGCTTGCCGAACGACTCGCGCTGCTGCGCGTAGCGCAGCGCGTCCTCAAGCGCGGCCCGGCCCACGCCGAGGGCACGGCAGGCGACCTGGATGCGGCCGATCTCCAGGCCCCGCATCATCTGCGCGAATCCCTGGCCCTCGGTACCGCCGAGCAGCGCGTCACGCGGCACGGCGAAGTCGTCGAAGACCAGCTCGCAGCTCTCGACGCCCTTGTACCCGAGCTTGGGCAGGTCGCGGCTGACGGTGAAGCCCGGGCCGTGCTCCACGAGCAGGATCGACATGCCCTGGTGCGCGGGCGCGGCGGCGGGGTCGGTCTTGCACAGCAGCGCGACGAGCTGCGAGCGGCGGGCGTTCGTGATCCAGGTCTTGGTGCCGTTCACGACGTAGCCGTCGTCCGCTCGCCGGGCCACGGTCCGCATCGCCTGCAGGTCGGAACCGCCGCCCGGCTCGGTCAGCGCCATCGTGGCGCGGATCTCGCCGGCCGCCATCCCCGGCAGGTAGCGGTCCTGCTGTTGCCTGGTGCCGAAGGTGACGAGCAGCTTGGCCACCACGGTGTGCCCGCCCATCGCGCCGGCGAGGCTCATCCAGCCGCGGGCAAGCTCCTCGGTCACCGCGGCGTAGCACTGCGCGGATACCTGGGCCTCGCCCCACGGCTCGGGGATCGCCAGGCCGAAGATGCCGAGATCCTTCATCTGCCCGATCAGCTTCGCCGGGTAGGCGTTGGCGTGCTCAAGGTCGCGCACGACCGGCTTGACCTCGCGGTCCACGAACTCGCGCACCAGCGCGACGATGGCGGCTTCCTCGTCGGTCAGCCCATCCACCACGATCCGGCCTCCAGTGCTCGCTGCTGCCGCCGTGCGGGCCGGCGTCGCCGGCACGCTGACGGCCAGGCCGGCCCCTCGCGGGCCCGCCTGGCCGTCAGTCTGTCACGCGGTCAGCGGATCAGATCTCGAACCGGCCCGCGTTCATGACCTTCGTCCACGCGGCGACGAAGTCCGTGACGAACTTGTCGCGTCCGTCGTCGGCCGCGTACACCTCGGCCACGGCCCGCAGCTCGGAGTTCGAGCCGAAGACCAGGTCGACCCGGCTGCCGGTCCACTTGACCGCGCCGTTGACCCGGCCCTCGAACGTGGACGCGTCCTGCGAGGTCGGCGTCCAGGTGGTGTCGTAGTCGAGCAGGTTGGCGAAGAAGTCGTTGGTCAGCACCCCGGGCGTGTCGGTGAAGACGCCGAGCTTGGACCCGTCGTAGTTCGCGCCGAGCACCCGCAGGCCGCCGACGAGGACCGTCATCTGCGGCGCGGAGAGCGTCAGCAGGTTGGCCTTGTCGATCAGCAGGTACTCGGCGGGGAGCCGCACGCCCTTGCCGATGTAGTTGCGGAACCCGTCCGCCCTCGGCTCGAGGTTGGCGAACGACTCCGCGTCGGTCTGCATGTCGCTCGCGTCGGTGCGGCCAGGGGTGAACGGGACCGTCACGGAGATCCCGGCGTCCGCGGCCGCCTTCTCGACGCCCGCGTTGCCGGCGAGCACGATCAGGTCGGCGAGGGAGATTTTCCTGCCGCCGTCCGCGGACGCGTTGAACGAGTCCTTGATGCCGTCCAGCGTGGTCAGTACGAAGGCGAGCTGGTCGGGGTTGTTGACCTCCCAGTCGTTCTGCGGCTCGAGGCGGACCCGCGCGCCGTTGGCGCCGCCGCGCTTGTCGCTGCCGCGGAACGTCGAGGCCGACGCCCACGCGGTGGACACGAGCTGTGGCACCGACAGGCCGGAGGCGAGGATCTCCCGCTTGAGCCCGGCGATGTCGTCGGCGTCGACAAGCTCGTGGTCGACGACCGGCACCGGGTCCTGCCAGATCAGCACCTCGGACGGGACCTCGGGGCCGAGGTAGCGCACGAGCGGTCCCATGTCGCGGTGGACCAGCTTGAACCACGCCCGGGCGAACGCGTCGGCGAACGCCTCCTGGTCGTTGGCGAAACGGCGGGCGATCGGCTCGTAGATCGGGTCGACGCGCAGCGCCAGGTCCGACGTCAGCATCCGCGGCTCGCGCCTGCCCGCGCCGAACGCCTCGGGCACCATGTCGCCGCCCGTGCCGCCCTTCGGCCGCCATTGGTTCGCGCCCGCCGGGCTCTGGAACAGCTCCCACTCGTAGGCGAACAGGATGTGCAGGAACTCGTTGTCCCAGCGGGTCGGGTGGTAGGTCCAGGTGACCTCGATGCCGCTGGTGATCGCGTCGGCGCCCACGCCGGTGCCGTAGCTCGACTTCCAGCCGAGGCCCTGCAGCTCGAGCGGGGCGGCCTCGGGGTCGGGGCCGACGTTCTCCGCCGGGCCGGCGCCGTGGGTCTTGCCGAAGGTGTGGCCGCCGGCGATCAGGGCCACGGTCTCCTCGTCGTTCATCGCCATCCGGCGGAACGTCTCGCGGATGTCACGGGCGGACGCGAGCGGGTCGGGGTTGCCGTTCGGGCCCTCGGGGTTGACGTAGATGAGGCCCATCTGCACCGCGCCAAGCGGGTCCTGCAGCTCACGGTCGCCGCTGTAGCGCTCGTCGTCGAGCCACTCGGTCTCCGGGCCCCAGTACACGTCGGCCTCGGGCTCCCAGGTGTCGACGCGGCCGCCGCCGAAGCCGAAGGTCTTGAAGCCCATCGTCTCCAGGGCGACGTTCCCGGTGAGGATCAGCAGGTCGGCCCAGGAGATCTTCTTGCCGTACTTCCGCTTGACCGGCCACAGCAGGCGGCGGGCCTTGTCCAGGCTGACGTTGTCCGGCCAGCTGTTGAGCGGCGCGAAGCGCTGCTGCCCGGAGCCGGCGCCGCCGCGGCCGTCGCTGATGCGGTAGGTGCCCGCGCTGTGCCACGCCATCCGGATCATCAGCGGCCCGTAGTTGCCGAAGTCGGCCGGCCACCAGTCCTTGGAGTCCGTGAGCACGGCCGCGATGTCGGCCTTCACCGTCGCGAGGTCGAGGGAGTTGAACTCCTCGGCGTAGTTGAAGTCCGCGCCCATCGGGTCGATCTGGGGGGCGTTCTTGTTGAGGATCTTCAGGTTGAGCCGGTTCGGCCACCACTGGCTGTTCGCGTCGCCCTGGGTGGGTTGAACGCGGCCGTGCGCGACCGGGCAGCCTTCCGCGCTCGCCCCTGCGGTCACTTCCGCGGCCTCTGGGCTCTCGCCGTCGGCGATTACTGGATCGTGGTTCTCGGCCATGGGAATCCATCCTTCCGGACTAGACGGATGATGCTGCTTATTAACTGCTGGCTTATTAACCGCTGGCGGAACAATCAGCGCACCGGCCCCAGTAGATCACTTCGGCCTCGCTGAGGACGAAGCCGAGGTCGTCGGACGGGGTCAGGCAGGGGGCCTCGCCGACCGCGCAGTCGACGTCCGCGACGACGCCGCACGACCGGCACACGATGTGGTGATGGTTGTCCCCGACCCGTCCCTCGAACCGGGGCGGGCCGCCGGCCGGCTCGATGCGGCGGATGAGCCCCACCGCGGTGAGCGCGTGCAGCGCCTCGTAGACCGCCTGGAGGGACACGTGGCCGACGCGGTCGCGTACCCCGACGGCGACACCCTCCACGTGCAGGTGGTCACCGCCGCGGACGGTCTCAAGAAGCGCGACGCGGACCGCCGTCACCCGCAGGCCGGCGCCGCGCAGCTCCTCGGCGGTGGACGGAGGCTGGGACGCGGTCATGGGGCTAACCTACTCCCCTTAAGACGAGGAATTCAAGTTAACGAACGTCTCAGGTTAAGACGTGCGGTCGACCGGTGTGGCGGGGGCTGCCTGCCGCGCCGCACCAGGAACTGGCATACTCACAGTCATCATCTGATTACTGAATGAACACGTTAGTCATGCCCGGTCACTGGCGGACGTCCGGGGGAGCCGGGCCGGGCAGAGAAAGCGAGCGGTTCCATGGGGGCAGCGAAGCTGCGGGTTCAAGGCGTGCTCAGCTGCCGATTGAGCA
>JAWWPV010000161.1:0-8118 GCA_033854775.1 Trebonia sp. | reverse complement strand
GGACATCGTGCGGACAGACAAGCGCGTGCTCGACGCCTACCTCGGCGTGGACTTGGAAGAGGACTTGGAAGAGGAGGACGCCCGATGAGCGAGCCGCTGCTTGCCATGGACGAGATCGTGGCGGGCTACGGTGGCGGCGACGTGCTGCGCGGCGTCACCTTCGATGTGCCGGAAGGCGCCATTACCTGCGTGGTGGGGCCGAACGGCGCGGGCAAGTCGACGGTCATGCGGGTGATCAGCGGCCTCCTGCGGCCGCGACTCGGCACGGTGACGCTGCGCGGTGAGAAGCTGAACGGCAAGTCGCCGCGGCAGATCCTCGACATGGGCGTGGTCCAGGTGCCGCAGAACCACAGCCTGTTCAAGGACATGACCGTCCACGAGAACATCGACCTCGGCGGCTACACGATCAAGGACCGCGCCAAGGCCGGGAAGCGGATCGACGCGGTCTACGACCTGTTCCCCCAAGTGCGGGGCTGGTCGCGGATGAAGGCGGGCGCACTGTCCGGCGGCCAGCAGCGACTGGTGGAGTTCGCCCGCGCCCTGATGCTCGACCCGGTGCTCATTCTGCTCGACGAGCCGTCGATGGGCCTGTCGCCCATAGTGCTCAAGTCGGTGTTCGCTGCCGCCAGGCAGATAAACGCCAGCGGCGCCACCGTCCTGCTGGTGGAGCAGAACGCGAGGGCCGGCCTCAAGCTGAGCCAGCACGGCGTCGTCATGGAGAACGGCATCGTCCGGCTGGCGGGCACGGGCCGTGAGGTGCTCGAGCACCCGGAGATCGGCGAGCTCTACCTGGGCGGCGCGGTTAACAAGTCCTGAAGCTTCTTCAGAAGAAGGGCAGAGGGTCATATCGGCACATAACAACATTGTGACCACTAGTCATAGCTTGCCGTATATGGCACCCGTAAACGCACTAAGGTATCCCTAGCGCAAGTTGATGTTCGTGCTTGCAGCGGCGGCAAAGTTGTGAGGTTCGCACATCGTGAGGTTTCACTGCCGCGTCTCCGCTGCAGCCCGGCGGCGTGCGAAAAGATCGCTCTTCCAGCGAGGACTGACTAATGGGAACCCATGGTGCGAGCATGCGACCGCGCGCGCTTCCGCCTGCCCGCCGGGCAGATAAATCGACAGATGTCGATTCAAGGCAGAAACGGTCGATGAACCTGACGTTGACCGACTGGCCCGTGGCCCGTCGGCTTTTCGCCGTTATCGTGGCGGCCCTCCTCATGGGGCTGGTTTTCGGTGGACTGCGCGTCGCCGACACGGAGAACAGCGCGAGCCAGTTCAGCAAGACCGAGCAGCTGGCCAAGCTGAGCGCGCTGCTTATCCCGGTTGCACAGGATCTGCAGAACGAGCGGGACGCGACCGACATCGCGCTGATCAGCGGTACACCGGGGTCGATTAACCAGCTCCAGGCGGTGCAGGCCCAGACGAACCGCGACCTGGTCCCGGTCCGGGCCGCGCTGCAGCAGGTGCTGAGCGGCGGCTTCTCGGCCACGGTCGAGTCGGACGCGAGCGCGGTGAACAGCGCGCTCTCGGCCGGTAGCATCGGTACCTTCAGCACTAGCAGCGTTAATGCGAGTGGGTTGCACGGGCTGTTCGCCATCGCGAACGCGAACGGCCAGGAGGCGAGCGCCGACTACGAAGCCGTCCTCGCCGAGATCGCAATCCTCCAGGCGCAGGTCTCGCTCGGTGTCACCGACCAGTCGGTCAACAGCGACGTGCAGACGCTCAGCGCGCTCGCCCAGGCCAAGGACCTGACCTCGCAGGAGCAGTCCGTCGTGGATCCGGCGCTGGCGAACACCGCCAACAGCGGGGTTACGGATGCCAACAACATCTCCACTTTGGGGCACCTCGACTTCGCCGCGGAGACGAGCCTGCAGCTCGCCTACAACGAGGAGCTCAGCCAGGAGGCCGCGTTCCAGAAGACGGCCAGCCCGGCGGAGGCTACCGAATTCGACAACCTGCTCGGCCCAGAGGCGGCCAAGCTGGACGGCGAGACCGAATCGGACACCATTGACCAGGCCATCTTCGCCGTCGCGGGCGGCGGAGCCATCGTGAAGGGCGAACAAGACGGGGTCGGAATCGTCTTCCAGCCGTTCATCGCGAATCAACTCAATAGCGCGGCCGGCGTGCTGACCGCACTCCAGTCGGACACAGCGCTGGACCAGAGCACCGCGGGGCCTGAACAGGCGGAGCTGAAGAAGAATCCGGCCACGGGCAACTCGCACGTGCAGGCCACGAGGCCGCCGATAGTGCAACCAGTCTCCAGCATCCAGACGCTGCAGACGGTGTGGGACAAGGGCGTCGACGCGAAGCTCTCCGCGCTGCAGACTACGGAGCAGTCCGTGGCCGGCAACATCGTCAGCCGGGCCACTCAGCTCCAGCAGTCCGCGCAGCAGAGCGCGGTTACGTTCCTCATCATCACCGTGGCCGTCCTGCTCGTCGTTCTTGCCCTGGCTCTCCTGGTTGCCCGGTCGCTGGTGCTCCCGCTGCGCCGGCTGCGCTCGGGCGCGCTGAACATCGCCTCGGTGCAGCTGCCGGAACGGGTCAGGCAGCTGTCGGACAACCCGGAGTCGGCCGGGGGCATGGACGTCGCGCCGATCAACGTGACCTCGCAGGACGAGATCGGCCAGGTGGCCCGCGCGTTCGACCAGGTCCACTCGGAAGCGGTCCGGCTGGCGGGCGAGCAGGCGCTGCTGCGCTCCAGCTTCAACGCGATGTTCGTCAACCTGTCGCGCCGCTCCCAGACGCTCATCGAGCGCCTGGCGCGCATGATCGACAACCTGGAGCAGAACGAGGACGACCCGGACCGCCTCGGCAGCCTGTTCTCCATGGACCACCTGGTCACCCGCATGCGCCGCAACTCGGAGAACCTGCTGCTGCTGGCCGGGCACGAGAACCCGCGCAAGTGGTCGGAGTCCGTGCCGCTCGCCGACATCGCCCGCGCCGCGACCTCGGAGATCGAGCAGTACAACCGGGTCACGCTGAACATTCCGCCGGGCGTCTCCATCATCGGCCAGGCGGTCTCCGACGTCGTGCACCTCATCGCGGAACTGGTCGAGAACGCCACGATCTTCTCGCCGAAGGACACCCAGGTCCACGTCGGCATGCAGGAGCTGACCAGCGGCGGCGTGCTCATCGAGGTCGTCGACAAGGGCATCGGCGTCTCCGAGGCCAGGCTGACGGACATGAACTGGCGGCTCGACAACCCGCCGACGATCGACGTGTCCGTCTCCCGGCACATGGGCCTGTTCGCCGTCGCGCGGCTGGCCGAGCGGCACCGGGTCCGGGTCAGGCTGCGGCCCGCGCCCCCGCAGGGCCTGTCGGCCCTGGTCTGGCTGCCTGACGGCGTCATCGAGCGCACGGGCAGGCTCGGCTCGGGCACGAGCAGCTGGTCGTCGCAGCCGCCGGTCGGCGCGCGGGCGCGGGTGGTGGCCGGGGAGGCCGCCGCGCTTCCCTCGGGCGGCCAGCCCAGCCCCAGCCCGAGCCCCGGCAACGGCTACTCGAACGGCAACGGCAACGGGAACCCAGCGTTGGAAGGCCGTACGGCGTCGGGCTGGTTCCGTGGGGGGCAGGACGGCACGGGCCCGGCATTGGCCGGCACCCTGGGCGGCCAGGACGGCAGCTTCGCACCCGACTGGGGCACGGGCGCCGACCCGGCCGCAACCTTCGGCGAGCCGTCCCACACTGACCAGACGGCCGCGGGGCTGCCGGTGCGAGTTCCCAGGGCCAACATGCCGCCGGGCGCCGGCTCCGGCGGGGGCGGTGCCCCAGACGGCCAGGCAGGACCTCTCCGTGCAGCCGGAAGCGGTCGCGCGGCGGGGAACGTCCCCGGGTCACCAAAGAGCGGTCACACGTTGCCGCGGCGGTCACCGGACCAGGCACGCAGCCGCCTCGCCGGGTTCCAGCGCGGAACGCGCAGGGCGGAAGGGCAAGGCGGCGGCAGCGGTAGCCAGGCACCGCGTGCAGGAGAGGGGACCTTGAGTTGAGTTACGCATACCGTCAAGACCTGAACTGGCTAGTCAGCGATTTCACCGCACGAGTACCGGACGTGGCCCACGCGGCCGTCGTCTCCGCCGATGGCGTGCCGTTGTCCTTGTCAGAAGAGATTCCCGCGTACTTCGCCGAGCAGCTCGCGGCGATTACGTCCGGGCTGGCCAGCCTGATGCAGGGCGCCGCCAGGATCTTCGAGGCGGGCCTGTCGACCCAGGCGCTTGTCGAGATGGAGGGCGGGCTGATGATCATCAAGGCCATCAGCGACGGATCGAGTCTCTGCGTCCTCGCCTCGCCCGACTGTGACACTGAGCTGGTCGCCTATGAGATGTCGCTGCTTGTCGAGGCAGCCGGGGAGGTCCTCTCCCCGGCCCTGCGCGGCAGCCAGCAACAACAGCAGCAGCAGCACCGTCCCACCCCGGCCAGGTATTAAGCAGCGCGGTCTTCGCGCTGCTTGCCGACAGTAACCACTGGGCCGTAACGCCAACCGCAGCGCGGGGGGCGCCGTGTCTTTTGCGGCGTCCTCCCGTGGGGGGGATATGGGGGGGCGAAGCCCTTCCAGGCGCGGGGGGTGCAGGGGGGTCGTCCCCCCGCGAGTAATACTGCGCCACCAGGACTGTCCCGCCTCGGGCAGCAGGTGCACCGGGTCGTAGTACGGGTATTCCCGCTCTAGCGCTACGGGGTCGTCGGCCTCAAGCGCGGTGCGGTAGCTCTTCGTCCAGTACGAGATGCCGAGATCGGTGTCGTACCGCGACACCTGGTGGACCCAGCGCTTGCCCACGTACGGCACGTCACAGACCACGCGCGGGGTCGCGAACCCGGGCAGGTACCCCATGATCGCCGACTGGAGCGCCTGTGCTTCACCGACTGTCAGCCGCCAGTGCTCGGCGCCGGGAATCATGTCGCACTGGTAGAAGTAGTAAGGCGTGACACAGGCGCCGTCGAGCAGCGCGAAGCACAAGTCAAGCAGCGCCGCTGGTGAGTCGTTCACCCCGCGCAGCAGCACGCCCTGGTTGCGCACGTCCCGCACCCCGGCGTCGAGCAGCGCCCGGGCCGCCCGCGCGACGAGCGGCGTCACGGACTGCGCCGCGTTCACGTGCGTGTGCACGGCGAGGGACACGCCGCGCGACCGCGCCGTGGCCGCCAGCCGCCCCATCCCCGCGACCACGTCGGCGGACAGCCAGTGCTGCGGCAGCCCCATGAGCGCCTTGGACGCCAGCCGGATGTCGCGCACCGAGTCGATCTCAAGCAGCGCCGACACGAAGGCCTCGACCCGCGGCCACGGCAGGTTGGCCACGTCGCCGCCGGACACGACCACGTCCCGCACGGACGGAGTGGACCGCAGGTAGGCGAGCATCGCGGAAAGCCGGTCCTCGCGCGCCACGGTGAAGCGGTGCTTGTCGTACGACGGCGTCGGGTTCCCCACCAGGTCCATCCGGGTGCAGTGCCCGCAGTACTGCGGGCAGGTGGGCACCAGCTCCGCGAGCACCTTCGTCGGGTAGCGGTGGGTCAGCCCCTCGACCGCCCACATCTCCGCCTCGTGCAGCGAGTCCCGCGTCGCGTGCGGGTGCGACGGCCACTCCGGCTGCCGGTCGCTGAACACCGGCAGCATGTACCGGCGCACCGGGTCGGCGTACCACGCGTCGGTGAACCCCGGGTCCGTGGCCGCCACCGAAGGCGCCATCGTGTTCAGCATCTGCGGCGGGAGCAGCATGGACATCGTGGCCCGCTCCCGCTGGTCCCGCTCCAGGTCCGCGAGGAACGCGTCGGACAGCCCCCCTCCGGCGGCACTGCCGGTCACGTCCCGCAGCTGCCGCGCGTTCTTCACCGAGTGGGCCCGCTGCCACTGCGCGGACTCCCACTCCTCACGGGTCACCGCGGCCCACCCGGGCAGCCGCCGCCAGTCAGGCTCGGCAAGCTCCCGCCGCTGGTACTGATACGGCTGCTCCACCATCCCGCCTCCTGGGCTGAAGACCACCAGTCTTTGCGTTATACCCCTTAACAGCAGAAAAAACGACTCAATAAATGCGAACGCAACAAAGATTTTCCCGAACGTCGCACATCCATCCGCGCCCGAACACTGATAACAGCAAGAGGCGCGCAGCGCTGTGTTCGCCGAGCCGCAGGCTCAACCGGATCCGCGTATATTCGGGCGATGACGCCGGAGACTGAGGCCCTTGTCCGGTCCGCGACCGCGTGGGCGGCGGTGCCCTTCGTCCGGGAAGTTACCCTGCGCACCGCGGCCGAGCCGTTCGGCCTGTGGGACAGCACCGGGCGCGAGGCGCCCCCGTTCTGGGCGTTCCCCTGGGCGGGCGGCCAGGGCCTTGCCCGCTACGTCCTCGACCACCCGGAGGCGGTCGCGGGCCGCCGCGTCCTCGACGTGGCCTCAGGCTCAGGCCTGGTGGCGATCGCCGCCGCGAAGGCCGGCGCCCGCACCGTGCTGGCCACCGACATCGACGAGCACGCCCTCACCGCGATCGCGCTCAACGCCGCCGCCAACGCCGCCCCCCAGGTCATCCCGCGCACCCTCGACCTGGCCGGGGCGGATGACGGGGGCGCGGAGGTCATTCTCGCCGCCGACGTCTTCTACCAGCGCGACCTGGCCGCCATGGCCCTCGCGTTCCTCAAGGCCGCGCGGCGGGCCGGCGCCGCGGTCCTCATCGCCGACCCGGCCCGTGCCTTCGTCCCGCGGGCTGAGCTCACCCCCGTCATGACCTACGAGGTCCCCGTCCTCCCGGTCCTGGAAGACACCCCGGTCAAGACGGTGACGGTCTACTCCCTCCCCTGACGGGACCAACGGAGGTAACCCTCAGGCGACTTGATCTTGGCGGTCGACTTTGGTGTCATGCCCTATGGCGCGGTCGCCGGCCCGCGTCTAGCGTTACAGGCGTGGCAGGCGGGCCATGCCCCAGCCGGGGCTTGCCGGACGGGAAGGACGGAGCACGATGGAGTACGAGCGGGGCCGTAAAAACGGCGTGCCATCCAATGTCGGGCCGAAGCCCACGTTCACCGGGCACGCGATGCAGGACGCGCTGCTCGACGACGGGGAGAAGGGCGAGATCCGCGTCTACAGCGTGATCTTCGAGCCGGGAGCGCGGACGTACTGGCACTCGCACGGGTCGGGGCAGACGCTGCTGATCAGCAGCGGCGAGGGCATGGTCGAGACCAAGGACGGCGACAAGCGCGTGGTCAGGGCAGGCGACGTGGTCTGGGCGCCGCCGGGAGAGGTCCACTGGCACGGCGCGGCACCGGAGGCGTTCCTCAGCCACACCGCCGTCTCCCTCGGCCTCACCAGCTGGGAAGAAGAGGTGGACGAGGACCACTACCTGGACGCCTTCGAGGGCGAATGATCGCCGGCGGCCCGGCGCGGGAGGTGCTCGCGGTCAAGTACGGGCACCGCGTCACCACGCGTGCGGAGAGCTACCTCAACTTCCACGTCTACGGCGAGCCCGACGCCGACCTGGACATCGACTACTACTTCTGGGTGATCAGGGACGGCGACGGCGTCGTCCTCGTCGACACTGGTTTCTCCCCCGAGGCCGGCGACCGCCGGCGCCGCGCGCACTACTCCACCCCCGCGGAGGCGCTGCCGGGACTCGGCATCGCCCCGGACGAGGTCAGCGCCATCGTGATCACGCACGCGCACTGGGACCACACGGGCAACGTCCGCCAGTTCCCGCGCGCGCAGGTGGTCATGACGGAGGCGGAGTACGCCTTCTGGACCTCCGCGCTTGCCGCCCGCGCGCAGTTCGCCGCCCACTGCGAGCCGCAGGAGATCGCCCTGCTGCGGCAGGCCCGCGCGGAGGACCGGCTCACGCTCTTCACCGGCCAGCACACCGTGGCCCCCGGCATCGAGCTGACCGAGGTCGGCGGCCATACGCCCGGCCAGCTGATCGCCTCGGTGACGACCGAGGACGGCGGCACCGCCGTCCTCGCCTCCGACGCCCTGCACTTCTACGAGGAGGTCGAACGGGACCGCCCCTTCGCGATCCTCGCCGACCTCCCCGCCATGTACCGCGCGTACGACACCCTGGCCCAGCTGGCCTCCCAGCCGCGCACGCACGTGGTGGCCGGCCACGACCCGCTGGTCCGCACCCGCTTCACCCGTCGCGCCGCGGAAGGCAGCGT
>JAWWPV010000160.1:0-12932 GCA_033854775.1 Trebonia sp. | reverse complement strand
CCGCAGCCGCCGCCAGGCCGCGAGCCGGCGGCGCGCGTGCCTGACCCGGGCCCGGGGAGGGCGGCGACCACGACCACGCCCGGGCCTGCCAGCCCGCACGATGATCAGCTCCTGCCGCCAACGCCGCCAGCGTCTCCGATGGTCAGCCCTCGTCCTGTCCGCCTGGTTCCCGGCGGTCCGGTGCCGGCGCGTGGGGGGTCGCAGCTGCCTACGCCGTCGCCGTCGCGGCCGGGCAGTCCTAGCCCGGTCCGTGTGCCGCTGCGCATCCAGGCCGAGCAACTGGCTCAGCGTTACGGCCTGCTCAAGCTGGTGATTGGCACGGATCCCGCCGATGAGGCGGCCCGGCTGGACAACGAGACAAAGATCAGGCAGATGCAAGAGGCGCTGGCGGCCGGTCAGGACCCGGACCTGGCCGCCCGGGCGCTGGGGGGCGACCCGGTCAAGGGCGGCAGCCGCCTGCTGGGAGGTGCGCCCGGCCGCGGCTCACATGACGGGCATCTTGAGACTCCCGGTGCCGGGCCGAGCGTGGCAAACCACGGAGAACCAGTTCGTCAGATGGGCAGAGCCGGTCATGCGGCGGAGGCTGGCCCTGGTCCAGAGGAGAGCCTCAATGAACAGGCCGGACCGAGCTCGGCCGTGGAGCCGCCCGCGCTGACCGCGAACGTCACCCGGCTTTCTAGCGTATTGCCGGAGAAAGAATGGTGGCGTCTCTACCTGAACCCGATAGATCATTCCGCGGCACAGCGCCATCACCCGGAAAATCCGGGTTCATTCTATGACAGTGATCAGTCGCGTGGGTTCCAGCAAGCGATGGCCAGAGCATATAGTCAGGTCCTCGACGGCGACATGATATCGATTTCCACACTTAATTGGGATAGCTATGAGTCACTTCATCGGCTGGTCACTGATGCCACTGAAGGCGACTTCATGCGTTCAGAAGATGGCGAGCCGCCAGATTTCGAGCTTAATAGTGCGTCACCGTCCGCCGACATTCTAAATGAGACGATCGGCGGCCGTCCGCTGACAGCTCCGCTCGCTGATTATGCCGTCGCAGAGATGGAAGGCCGCCCACTGCCTTTGACTGTGCATACACCGCCTGTTTTGTATTCGTCAAGGGTTTTTGTCCGTTACCATGTCGCTGACTCGCCTGCTCTGGTGAACGAGGTTTTCGACAACCTGCGCCAGGATATCCAAAATTCGCGCAGTGACGCTGATAAATTGATTGCTATCGCGCGTGCTGTGCGCAACTTGCATGTGCTTCATGTGTTTAATGACGGAAACGGGCGGCTAAATGTATTCTTGTTGCTGCCTCGGCTGCTCATGGAAAATGGCTTTAAACCGGTTATCATTGATGGTATAGGGTCGCTGTTCAATGGTGGCTATTCGAAGGTGGACATCGCGAAAGAGTTGTTCCTTGGCCAGCACCGGCCACTGGTGCCGGAGATCGGCGAGGAACCGGATTCCGTATCTATCGCAGCGTCAGATAGTGCTGACGGCCTGTCGGCTGGCGGGGACTCGCCTGCTCACATGTCCGGCCAAGGTGATCTCGCAGAAGGGCAGGTCGAGATCAATGACAACCTAATGCCCCCGGACATGCCTGGCGCCCGGCATAGTCTGCATGACCAGCCGCTTGCCGGTCCGTCCCAGCCGGCCAGAACTGCCGCTCCCGGACCGTCGACGACATCGGGCCCCGGCCACGTGCAGATATCTGAGGTCGGCCCCGCGCCCGCGTCGCCACTGAACGCCCCCCAGGCCACGGTCGATTTCCACGCAGCCAGCCTGCAGTTGTCCGGCGAGCAGCGGGAAAATCTGAGGCTTTTCGTTCAAGGCGTGGTACGGGAGGCCCGGCAGCTCGTCGCGCAACAGGGGGCCAGTGCCGGACCCGCAACCGGTGACGGACCGAAACTCGTTGTGCACATCGAGGGCGGCGGAAACGGCGGATTGCGCAGCCGGGGTGCCGATGCGGT
Organism: Trebonia sp.; assembly: GCA_033854775.1. Classification (GTDB taxonomy): domain Bacteria; phylum Actinomycetota; class Actinomycetes; order Streptosporangiales; family Streptosporangiaceae; genus Trebonia. The sequence goes on along the minus strand of JAWWPV010000160.1, from coordinate 10,965 downwards.
CGGACTGGACCGGGCATCCGCGGTGCACGACGCGATCAAGAACCTGCTGGTCCAGGAAGAGTCGGCTACGTCGGCCATGCCGCCGGGCTCGGTGTCGTACGACGTCACCTCACGAGGCGTGGGGGACTCCTCGCGCCTGGCCGCGGCCCTCAGGCCGTCCTCCGAGCGGCGGCAGGTCAGGCTGTGGGTCACGCTGGAAGGGGCGCTGCGCTTCCAGGCCAAGCAACTGGCTCAGCGCTACGGCCTACTGAAGCTGGTGATTGGCAGGGATCCCGCCGATGAGGCGGTCCGGCGGGGGAACGAGGCAAAAATCGCGCAGCTGCAAGAGGCGCTCGAGGATGGCCGGGACCCTGACCAAGCCGCCCGGGCGCTGGGGGGCGACCTGGTTAAGGGCGGGAGCCGCCTGCCGGGAGGCGCGCCGGGCCCTGGGCCACAATACGAACATGCCGGGACTCCGGGGGCGGGGACCTCAACTGGTGACGCCGGTGCCGGGGTGAAGGGCCAGTCAAATTCGAACCCTGATTGGGGCGAACCGCCGTCGGACGGAAGCGAGCGGGCGGCGACGACCGCGTCGGGTTCCGGTGCGCCTGCTGTGGAGCGGACGACACCCCCCCTGCCCGGAACGGCCGGGCCCCACGTCCGGTTTGACGTCCCTGATGAGCCAGTGCGCCCAGATGGCACCAGGAGTACCGGTAAGTACCCACCGCTTCAGCGACGGTCACGATCGACTAAGGAGCCTCGCGGCGAGCAACAGGATCAGATCGCTAGGGGAGCCACCGCAGCCACTGAAACCAATCAGCCGGAAACGCGCGTGGAGGTGGTCGAGCAGTGGGCTGTGAACGATCCCGGCACAACAAGTTCCTGGACCGGCGGCCCGCCCGGCGCTCTCTCATCCGGCGCCGGGGCATGGTCCACAGCGGTCCGGTCCCCGCTCTCCGCCGACCCGGAAAGATGGGCCAAGCCTTCGGCTCCTAGCCCCCCGATCGAGGTCTATATCACAAGACACGTCCTGACCGCCCACGACCGGAAAGGCGGCATAGAAGTAGAGTCGGCTTCCGCGGCCACCGTCGATTTCGGCCAAAGCAGCAGCCAATTGTCGGACGGGCAGCGGGAAAACCTGAAGCCTCTCGTTCAGTACGTCGCGGATGAAGTCGGCCAGGTTGTCGCGCAGCGCGGAGCTGGTGGCGGCCCGAAACTTCGCGTGCATATCGAGGGCGGCGGGAACGGCAGGCACGCGGCTGTGGCCGGGCTCGACCGTGCCTCCGCGGTACGCGATGCGGTCAAGAGCATGATCGAGGACGAATTTTCCGCGTCGGCCCTGCCGCCGGACTCGGTGTCTTACTTGGTCTCCTCCCGAGGCACCGGAGACTCCTCCAGCCTGTCCGCAGCTCTTCAGCCGTTGCCGGAGCGGCGGCAGGTCAGGTTGTGGGTCTCACCGGTGGAGCCGCCGCCCCAGGTGAAGCTGACCGGACCGCTTGAGGACTGGGCCGGATCAGTCGAATCCGCGCTGGATCAGGTCACTGCCGGCGCCACCGGAAGCAATCAGCCCGAACCTGGTCAGGGCAGCAGCCTCTCCGACTCCGGCGCAGCCGCGCCCACCCGAGCGGCGCCTGCCGATTCGGTCGGCGCGACCGGGCCCGACCAGCGGCCAGTTCCGGTGACGGGTCCTGCTGCCGGTGCTTCGCTGCCTGAAGTGCTGCTCGATAAGGTCACCAGCCCGCTCGAAATCTCGTTCCGCGAGGACTCGGCAGAGATAGGCGAGAGTGCGCACGCGGCGCTCGCCGACCTGGCGCGGAACCTGGCCACGGTGATCAGGGGCCGGGGAGCGGCAGGCATCAAGGTCACCATTACCGGTTACAGCAATGGCAGGAAGAGCGATGGCTTCAACGCGATCAGGTCGGCGGACAGGGCGGCGCAGGATAACGGCCGGCGACGGGCTGAGTCAGTAGCCGGGGAATTCCAGGTTGAGCTGGGTCGCGCGCTCGGCGATAGTGGCCCGGCTGCTGAGAGTATTCCAGTGCGTGTGCTGTCGGCGGGACGGGGGCCTGCGGCCATGCGCGGTGCGCGGCGCCGGGCCGAGGTCCAGGTTGATCTGGCTGACACTACGGTCCGTTTTGCCAAGGAATCAAGCCAGGTCGGGCCAGATCAGCTCCGCGTGGTACAGGAAGCCGCTCGCCAGGCGGTTGATCGCGCGCTGGCGCTGGGGGACGGCGAGGATCTAGTGGTGTGGGTGACCGGCGGCGGCGACGGGCCGGTGCACGAGGCGCTGAAGATCGGGCAGCGACGTGCCCGGGAAGTCAGGCGTCTTTTCGAGCAGGAACTGCGTGACGTGTGGGCGGCGCGGCCGGGGGCGCAAGGGGCGGTCCCGGGCAACGTGGAAGTAATAGACGTCTCCCACGGCCGGGCACTCGGCCCAACCTCCGCGGACCGGCGGGGCGCTGAGATCAGTTTCTCCGTGAAGAACGCACCCGTGCCGTGGCCCGCCGTCACCGGGCCGCGCCGGGGCGTGCCCGGTGAGGCGTCGCTGATCGGACTGGCTGAAAACGGTTCGGACGGTGAAGACCGGGTGGAATCACTGCAGGGCCGGCTGGACCTGGTCACCGCCGATTCACCTGCGCCGGCCCCACGCCCCGTGGCGGGCCCAGACGCGATGGCGGGTGCGCGGGGTGTGGCTGTCGTGTCTGGTCTGGCGGGGATTTTGGCTGGGCATGGGCTGACGCGGGATCTGGTGCGGTCTGTTCTTGACGTGGCGGTGGCGCGTATCGGGGAGGTCTGGCGGGAGGATGGGGCGGAGGCGGCGGGGGTGTATGCGGGGCGTCTTTCGGCCGCTGCCGACTTGCTGGACTTGTACGGGGTCAGTGGTCAGTTCTCTGCCGTGATGTCTGATCCTGCGGTGCGGGCGGAGCAAGTCGGCGGGGCGATGTTTGGTGTCCTGGAGATGGTCGCCCGGCGTGACGGCGCTGGCAGTACGGGTGATAAGGAGTTTGTCGGGCGGATTGCGTCGGTGCTGGAAGACCTCGTCCGGGATCAGGGGCTCCCCGGGCTCCTCGGTGTGGCGGGTGATGGCGCCGGTGCGCGTGGTGAGCTGGTCGATGAGCTTAATAGGCGTATCTCCGGCGGTGTGCCGCCGCGCGGCCCTGCTGCCGGGAGCGTTGAGCCTTCCGGGGCCATGACGGATCTGGCCATGGCTGGCGGGGGGCTGGTGGGGCCTGGCGGGCTGGCTGAGGCGCCGGGTCCGGGTTCCGCGGTGATGCGGCTGGCGGGGGATGCGGCTGACGGTGGTTCCGATGCCGGCTCCGTCAGCCGTTCCGGCGCCGGTCGCCGGGCGGGCAGGTCCGGGTCCCGCCGGCTTGACGACACAGATCAGGGGCGCGTATTTAGCTCATACGATTTCGGTGGCCCGGGGATGCCGGAGCCGCGCCGCTTCGCCCTGGGTGACATCGAGAAAAGTACCCTCAAGGATGAGTCGGGTAATGTGGTCGGCGTGTCATTTGCGGAAGTGGGCGAAAAGACCAAGGTGCGTGACCTCTTCCGTGGATTGAGCCTGGACGGAAGGGGCGAGTCGGTACTGCTTGAGGCTGGTGTCACAGACAGGCGAGAGGCAAATCTCCTGTCGGTCACGGCTCCCTGGGCTGCTGATTTGGGCGACGGGGGAACTTTCTTTGTAGATGTGCACGGCTCACCTGGTACAAGCGATGATAGTACGCTCCTATTTGTCGTGAATGGTCACGATGACTCCAAAATCTGGGTCGACGGAACGACGTTCGCAGATATGATGTTTGCACACCAGGGATTTCTGGATGCAATGGAGAACAATGTTCGTTCTATTACGCTGATAGCCTGCCATGTTGGCGCGGGAACTGAGCGGGACGAAGGGGCGTATCAGTTCTGGAAACGGATGAGAGAGATTAGTGGTAAGCGTTTCAGCGTATACGCGCCTAGTGCGACGACGCTAATATCGCCCAATCGGGGCTGGGGCCTTCCGCGAGGAGGGATAACTATTACGGATGGAGGTCATTGGGAAATTTACGGGCACTTTGGTCGGCGGCATGCCGAGATAGTGGCCGGGGAACTCGCCGAGGCCGCCAGGCTGTCATGGAAATACGGCTCTTCCGTCGCCGGCGGCAGAGGCCGCACAATCGCATTGTCGGATCGTCAGGGAACGCTCGGGCTGGTCAAGGGGACGAAAGCCGAGGTGCAGCGTGGGCTGGCCGTGGAGAAGCGCGTGCTCAATCTGGCCGGCGCTGATTACGATGCCCGTCGGCATGAGCGCCCGGACATCATATGGGGCGCCGCGCTTGATTTCCTGAGAACTTACGAGGAGAGATCAGGGATCCAGTACATCAGGGATACCTGGTGGGATACCTGGAGTCAGCGAGGCGAAGGCGAATGGGGCTTTGCCGACCTGCCCCTTGGGATCCGTCAGCTCTTTGTGAGTGAGGGACACGCCATCGAATCGGGCTCTCTCGTTCGTAAGGTGAGCGCGAGGGAGGACGCCAGCGGATGGTTTGTGTCCAGGAGATATGAGGAACGCCTTCCGCCACCTGTTACCGTGCAGTTCGGTGAGGGAAGGTCATCAGCTTCGGATATGCGGCCCGGCGACCAGATGCTGTGGATGGCGCACTGGCTGGCCGAGGTCGGCGCGTGGCGTCGGGCGCGGCGTGGCGGGCTACCGACTGTGCACATCACTGGTTACGGAAATGGTCGGCGCCTTGATTTGTCTGATGCCTCGGCGAGGGAGACCGGGCAGCGCCGCGCGGATGCCGTCCGGGACCACCTGAGAGAGCTTGTCGGACGGTACCTCCGGTTGCACGGTGTCGTAAGTCGTGAAGAGGTCGAAGAGGTCGCGGGGGAACTTGTCCCGCGTGGGGCAGGCATGTCCGGGCGTGACCTTGGATCACGCGAACGTGCCCGGCAGGTGCGTGCTGTGGTGGGAGATCACTACGGACGCGACGGCTGAACCGCGACCCGCGGTGACCGGATCGGCAACGGCCCGGCCATTGCAGTAGAATCTGCCGGGCCGGTGGGCCTGTCGTTGCCTGCGCGGCTGGGCAATGACGTTGTGCAGGGCCGCTATCGCTGGCTCAGCGATATCAACCTCCGGCACGGGCAGGGCGGCGATTTCGTCACTAATTGCCTGCTTACCGCCATTGCCACTGATCTGAGCGTCAAAGAATTCTTTGAGTACGGCGACGTCAGCATGTCGGCTTACCAGGCGCCGCCCGCGGGGCTCGCGCCGCTTGAGCACCTCGACAACTACGGGGCACCGGACCAGAAGCTGGTCGATGCCGCCGGCTACGCGTCGATCACCGCTGCGATGCTCGATGCCGGGTACGGCGCGCGGGGCATGGTCGTCATCGGGACACCGGGCCAGGACATCGCCCACGTCATCAACGTCATCACCGATGTCATCAACGGTAAGAATGTGGTCGTCTTCCTCGATGGCCAGAATGGCCAGGAGGCGAAGCTTCCGCAACACCCGGTACGGCTCAGGTTCAAGCCGACCAGTGAAGGGCTCCCGCTTTCGGCCCTAAAGGCCGGTGCCGGCAGCCCGGCCCCCGTCCCGGCTGCGACCCGCGCGCCCCGTCAGGGCGCGCTCCATGAGGCGCCCCTGATCGGACTGGCCGGGCAGGGGCCGGCCGGGGGAAATGGAGGAGAGGTCGCGCAGCCACAGCCGGGGCTGGCCAGCGGCGTGCTGACGGGGGAGCCCGTTTTTGCTGAGCTCGAGGCGGTGGAGGCGCCGTCCAATGCCGGGCCGCGCCAGGCCGACCAGGATGTCCTTAACACTTCGAGGGTGGATGATCCGGCCACGCCGGTCAGCATCGACGATGGCGCAGTACAGGAAGCGATAACGCGGACGTCCTTGGATCCTGGCGAGGACCTGGTTGCCCAGGTCCGGAAGAATCTCCGCGTACTAGGTTATACAGCCCAGGTCGACGACGCCACGATTCTCGCTTTGCACAGCCAGCTCAGCGCGGAGAACCGAGCCGCGATGGGCCGTGGAATCGTGGCCCAGGCGAACTACGTCGCCGGCTCCATCGCCAACAAGAATCAGCCGCTCACAATGAACGGCGGCGCCATCGGGTTCGAAATCGAAACCAGGTTTCAGGTAGATGTCCTCGCTGATGAGATCCACGGCACCGAAGATCAAATTGGGGCACTGACCCTCGTCGATGCCGACCACTACGCGATCACACTGGACAAATACCCGCTGGGTCCGGGTCGACTGGGGTGGATCATAGAGCTGGTGTCCAAGCCCATGCGGTCACTGACCCGGGACCCGGGCTACGAATATTCTGGTATCGGCACTGTCATGTCCAGCGTTCTCCGGATACTGGACCGGCTGAATCACGCCCGGCCGGGGAGCACTATCCGTGAGATTTTCGAGCCCGCGTCGGGCGTGACGGAAATATCGGACGCGGCCGACAACGTAACCTTTCTGGGCGGCAACGATCTTCTTTACCTCCAGGTGACCGTCGGCGTGCCGATGAGCGGGCTGCTCGGCCTGCAACAATTCGCACGGGACAACAGCTGGTATCCGCCGAGCAGGAAGGTGCTGGGAACGGCATTGGAGTTCGGCGACCTGCTTGGTGCGGAATTCATCGGAATGAATACCGACGGAATGTCGCGGGAAGATCTGGCTGAAGCGCTTGACCGGCTGTCGAACGATAGCGAGGTTGTGTCCCTGCGCGGGTACGCGGCAACGTTCTTCTCCCATGTCGCGGCTCAGATCCTCGGCACAACGCTACCGGTGCTTGGCAAGAACCTGCTGGTTGTGGCGTCCCGGGTGTCGCTGGACAGGGTGCTCGCGGCACAGCCGGGGCCGGTGCGGGACTTCCTGGATCACTCCCGGCATGCTGTCGGGAACCTTGTCGAGGCCCTGATCCGCCGTGACTTCCCCCACGAGATCGAACTGCTCCGCAAAGACGGCTACCGGGTCGACCAGGACCGCGGGCTGCTCCGACTGCCTCGTTTTGTCGACGAAGACGGTGAACCCGACTGGGCGGGACCCATTGACCCGCGACGGCAGCCGCATCACCGCACGGGTGACTACCTGAACATGGCCGTTGCGGAAATACCGCGCAGGGTGATCGGCCAGCGGAACGCCCTGGGCGTCCGAACCAGCTTTCCGGACCTTCCCGGCGGTCTCTTCCTGGGTGAGATTCGTGCCCCCGGACGAAGGGAGTCGACGCGGGACGAGGTCCGTGGCTACATCGACAAAGTGAATGCGGAGGGAAGCAGGTGGGAGGCGCAGGACACTCTGATGCAAGATCTGGGTTCCCTGGACGTGGACCCCGACAACCCGGTCATCACGCTGCCCGCGGGTTCGGGCGGGCGGCTGGATGAGAGCGAGCGTGCAGAGCTGGCCGATTTCGCTAAGTACATTGCCCAGACCGCTGCGCGGCGGCATGTCGCCCGACAGGCCGGGGTCGTCGTCCAGATCAGGAGTCCTCGCGATCCTTACTTCACCAGGCCTGGCTCTCGATACCCTTTGCGCGCCACCGCGGTCAGGAGCGAGTTGACTAGCCTGGTCGGCCAGGAACTGGTACGGCGGCGGGTGCCGGGTGCGCCTATCGAGATTCCGCCTCTCAAGATCGAGATAGAGCCGTCGGAGGCCGATGAGCTGTCGATCGCCGTCATCCCAGCCCCGGCGAACGAGCAGTGGAACATGGCACCGCTCCTGTCGAGGTTGCGACGGGATCGGGCGTCGGCCGCCCTTGGTCAGGGATCGGCCGTACGCGTCAGGCATCCGCTGGACCGCCACCCGAAATGGGGCCGGCTGTTCACCGCCGCCCACAGCTGGGCCGACGCACTGCCGGCCGAACGGAAGGACGAGACGTTCCTCGGCGCCGCTGAGGTGCTGGATCGCTGGCACGCGCGACCCACGGTCCACCGGGACGGTCGGCCATCGCGCGGCCAAGAGGACTACCTGGAACTCCGCACCAGGATGACCGAACTGATCGCCTACCAGCTGGGCCTAGACGGATACGTGGTCACGGCGGAAACCTTGGCGCAGGAGTTGCAGCTGGACTTCGGGCCCCGGCGGGTGAGCGACGGGCCCGCTCTGACCGCCGAGATCGGCTTCGTAGTCGGCGAAACAACTCTCCCGGAGAGCGAGACCCGCCGACTCCAGGAGTTCGCCCGCAATCTCGCAGAGCACATCAGCAGCCAGGGGGCGCGTAGCGATCCGTCCGGCCTGCCCCATGCGGTCGTGCACATCGAAGGCGGCCGAAGCGAACTGGGCAGCCCGGGGCCGGATGAAGCTCGCGAACGACGCGTACGCATGGCGCGCGACTTGGTTCGGCGCACGGTAAACGCCCGCCTGCTGGAGTTGGGGGCCTCCGCATCGCTGCTGTCGTCCTTTGTCTCATATGACGTCTCGGCCCCGTGGCGCGGTTCCCCGGGCCAGTCCTCGTCGGCGACGACCACGGGGCAGCAGCCGCACCAGGTCAGGATCTGGACCAGCGTGCCCCGGCCGCCGTGGGAGGTGCTCGGGGCGCTTGCGGGCCCCGTTGAGGACGGGGCCCCGATGCGGGTCGCCCCGCACCCCGCAGACGAGGAGACCGCGGCTCGCCGGGGTGTCCAGCTGGTTGAGGCGACGCAGCGGATGGTGCCCGGTGCCCGGGATCTGGAGGTTGCCCGGTGGCTGCTGGCCGAGGATCCCGTTCAGGCTGCGGGAAGCTCGCAATGGGTGCGAACCGGTCTTGGTGAGGACCTCATGCGTAGTTCCTCAGCTTCGCAGGAGGCGCTGAGGAAAACGCTGCGGCAGCAAGTGGACCGCATTGATGATGATCTGCACCTCTTCATCACGATGTGGGAACGCTCCCCGCAGGTGTGGCGAACGCTTCGCCCGGTGCAGGCCGCGGCGCTGGTGGTGATAGAACGACGGGGACGCGAGGTCCACGACCACGCGCATGAAGCAGCACGACGTCGCTTCGAAGGGACTGAGTGGGGACGGCTGTATTCCGGCCTGGACATCAACGAGTTGCTGCGTACGGTGCATGAGCATCTCCGAAAGGGGATGAAGCTGGTCACTAACGTTTCCGATGACCGGCTCGACAGCCTGCTCGCCGATCCCGAGGGACGATTCCGTAACTATTGGGAGACGGGGACCACCGAAGGTGCCGACGACAGTGAGGCGCGTCGCATCGCCGAGAGTGCCATGGGCTACACGGCCAGCCTTCAGGGAACCCTTGACGGACACGCCCGGCCAACCGCACAGGACGCGCGGGACCTGCCCAAATATGCGGCGCTGCTCCCTCGGCGCCGCCCGGGGGGCCTGTCTGGCTACGGCAACATAGCCCTGCATTGGAAGCAGGAAGTACGGGCCCGTAGCACATTCGTCCCGGACGATAGCCTGGATTACGGCAGCGTGAGCGGCGTACGGGAGATTACGGGTCCCGATAACCTCTACCCACTGCTGGCCTACGGTGCGGATGGCCTCGCCCGGCTGGCGTTTGCCGAAGCCACGGGATTTGCCTATGACTCCGAGCTCGCTCAGATGCTCGCCGATGAAAGGACCGAGGCGGTAGCCGGTTTTTTCGAGGCACAAATTCATGGTGATCTGTCCTGGTCAGATGTCGAACAGGTTGTGATCCTCTATGACGAAGAGTTCGTCGAATATGCGGAAGAAGACCGGGCCAGGATCGAGAATTTCGGCCGCGCCTACAACCCGGGGCTGCGGGTCGCGCTGTCTCCCGACGCCTGGGCGGAGGAGGGCGAGCCTCTGCTGCAGGACCCGGCCGGGTGATCAACCAGCGGAACGCGATGGGCATCGCCTATCAACTGAACCACGACGGACGCCCGGGGGCGCGGTCCCTCCCGCCAGCCCGGATCGGCGCCCGCGGCCACAGCAGAGCAACGGCGTCAGGTCCGGATCTGGGCCAGCAGGCCTTCCGGCGACCCCGTTTGAGTTCAGGCTGATCGCGAGTTTGCCGAATGGGGACACCCGAACGGGGGACTGGAATCGTCCCGGCATTTTCGCGGAAAATGTTATGGGGCTGACACGGGGACGTAGCACCGGTTGACCTATCGCAGTGCGCAAGAGACCTGAGGTTCTCGGGATTTATTTGCGGGGACAGCTATGCAATCTGGTGAGGAGAATCATGTCCGCACCCGTAAAGGGCCCGGCCCCAGCCACCGGCAGCGACGTTAAGCCCGACAAGAGGCCCTATAAGGTGGCGGTTGGGGTGGCCGTCGCGGTTTTCGCAAGCGGAGCCGTTGCTATTGGCGCGGCCGCTTCAATGAGGTCTAGCGGACCGGCCAAGACCGTGCAGGCGGCCGCGGTTGGTCAACAGGGCCCACCGCCTTCAGCCACCCCGGTCGCCCGCCGCCCATCCCCGCCGACCCCGGCAGGCAAGAAGCCAGCGACAGGCAAGAAGCCAGCGAAACGCCCAGCACACAAGCGACCGGCCGTGCCCAAGGCGAGATCCACGCCGCGGAATCCGCCGGCCGCCGCGCCCGTTTTCTTGCCCGCCGGGACCGCGACCGCTGGAGCCTCGCCCGCACCGACGCCCACGCCGACCGCGTCGCATCCGACCGCGCCGCATCCGACCGCGCCGCCTCCGGTGACCAGGCTTAATGTGTCCGGCGAGGTCTCGTGCGTATCGGGCAATTCGGTGGAGGGAGTCTGGGTTCAGGCGGCCAAAGGATCGGCCTTTGCGCCGTGGCGGGGACTCGGAAACGGTTCAACTTCGCAGTGGTGGTTCACCCTGCCCACATCGGAGCCGTACTCATTGCACGTCGGCTGCGGGGGGACCACGGCAAGCTGGAAAGTGGCGGACTTTTCACCGACCGTCAGCGGTGCCAGCAATTCGTTCAACTGCTTTGACGTTGCGGGCCAATCGGGTTACGGGACCTGCCGCTTGCGGTAGCAGGTCGCTGCAAGCAGTGGCTGGCCGCCCACGCTTCTTTGAGCCGACCGAATTGCGATGTTACGGTGCAGCGACGCGCTCGACGGCCCGG
>JAWWPV010000159.1:0-3644 GCA_033854775.1 Trebonia sp. | reverse complement strand
CCGGGCCGGCCGCCAGGGCCGCGCGGGCGGCGCCGTCGGCGTCCTCGGCGCCCTGTTCGGCCGCCTTCCTGGCTTCCAGGGCGGCCCTGCCCGCCGCGACGTCCGCGTCGAGCGTCCCCGTGCCGTCGGGGACGCGCAAGGCGGACAGGGCGTCGCCTTCCGCGCGCAGCCGCCGCAGCCGGTCGTCGGCGGCCTTAAGCTCGTCCCGCCTGGCGCCGATGAGCGGCAGGGCCGCTGTCACCCGTTCGCCGAGGCTGGCCAGCGCGGCCTCGGCGGCGCGTGCGCCCTGCTCCGCCCCGGGGGTGGCGTCGGCGTAGCCGAGCAGTTCCTCGCCGTAGGTGCTCGCGCGCTGCGCTGCCACGCTGGCCCGCTGGTTCGCCTTCGCCATCATCAGCCGGTAGTGCTCGGCGCCGAGCAGCCGCAGCAGGATGTCCTGCCGTTCGCTCGGCTTGGCGTGCAGGAAGGCGGCGAACTGGCCCTGGGGCAGCACCACGCACTCGACGAAGTCCTCGTACTTCAGGCCGAGCAGCTTCTCGACGGCCTCGTTGACGCCGTCGAGGTCCTTGGCCATGGGGGAGGTCTCGTCGCCTGGCCTGGCGAGGCCGCGCGGGTCGGCGAGCCGTTCCAGGCTGGCCGCGCGCTGGTTCACCGTGCCGCCGACGCGGCGCAGCTCGCGGGCCACCACGTAGCGCTCGCCCGCGGCCTCGAAGACGAGCTTGACGGTGCCGCGGGCGACGGTGGGGGCGAGCGCGAGCGAGACCATGCCCTTGCGGCCCCAGCGCGGCACCGACCCGTACAGGGCGAACGTCATCGCGTCGATCACCGTGGACTTCCCCGAGCCGGTCGGTCCGACCAGGGCGAAGAAGTCGGCGTCGCCGAAGTCGACGCGCGCCTCGTCCCTGAACGAGGCGAAGCCGTGCAGGTCGAGCATGATCGGGCGCATCGCTTTCCCTTCCCTCGTCAGCCGGCCGCGGACAGCTCGGCACTATCAGAGTCGCCGCGGTCGGCGGCGGTGACCTCGTCGTGCAGCTCGCCGAACAGGCCCGCGACCCGCGGGTCGCTGACGTCCCGGGTGGCGCAGTAGTCGGCGAACAGCTGGCCGGGAGTCCTGGCGGTGCGAGCCTCGGCGGACCTGGGCGCCTTATCCGGCTGGGGCGCGAACTCCGGGTCGATGCGCACCTCAAGGGCGTTGGGCAGGATGTCGACGGTGTCGTCGCGCAGCCCGGCGCGGGTCGGCTCGCGCAGGTACACCCGCAGGTAGTCGTCGCCGTACGCGCCTGACTGTGCCTCGAGCTCCGCGAGCGTGCCGTGCACGGTCCGCAGCCGGCGCCCGGCGGTCACGGGAATGTCGGTGATGCGGGCAGGGACGCCGGGGGCGGCCTCGACCAGGCAGACGACGCTGGCGTTGTCCTGCTCCCCGAAGTCCACGGCGAGCGGCGCGCCGCTGTAGTGCACGGGCGCCGGGGCGGGCAGCGCCTGCCGCCGGTGCAGGTGGCCGAGCGCCACGTAGTGCGCGGAGACGGGGAACACGCTGGCGGGCACGCTGTACTCGAAGATCGACTGGGCGGACCGCTCGCCGCCGCCGAAGGTGCCGCCCACGCAGGTGATGTGGGACATCACCAGGTTGACCGTGTCGCCGCGGAAGCCACCGGTCAGCGACGCGATGACCTGGCGGACCTGCTCGTCGTAGGCGCGGACGTTCTCCGACGGCGTGTTCGCGACGATCTCGGCGGCGCGCACCGCGTAGCGCTGCGACAGGAACGGAAGGACCGCGACCTGCGTGTCCGCGCCGTCCGAGCGGGCGGTGAACCGGATCACGCCGCCCCGGTCCGCCGGCCGGACGGTTCCGGCCAGGGTGATGCCCGCGACGCCCATCAGCGGCCGGTAGGCCTCGAAGGTCGGCCCGTGATCGTGGTTGCCCGCGATGACGATGACCTCGGCGCCCGCCCGGCGCATCCGCAGCAGCGCCTGGACCACGAGCTGCTGCGCGGGCGCCGACGGCGCCGAGAGGTCGTAGACGTCGCCGGCCACCAGGACCGCGTCGACGTCGTTGGCCTCGGCGAGGCCGGCGATCTCGGCGAGGACCGCGCGCTGCTCGTCGAGGCGGTCACGGCCCTTGAGCGTCTTGCCGACGTGCCAGTCGGCGGTGTGCAGGAACTTCACGGCGTGGTCCTCCTCGGCGATTCCCTCAACAGCGGCGAAACGGCGGGCTCAGAACGGCGGGATGTCGTCTTCCGGCGGCAGCCGGGACATCAGGTCAGGCGGCGGCCCGGCGGCGGCTCCCCGAATCGGCCCGGCGCATTCCGACAGCCGCGTCGCCCAGGCGGGGACCGGGAACTCGATCGCGAGCGGCACCGGGATCTGCGGCTGCGAGACGAACATCGCGCCCGGCTTGGCGATCGTGGCGCGGATCCGCTGCGAGGCGGGCAGGAAGCCGTACTCGGGCCGCCCCGCCTCGGCGGAGTCAAGGCGGCCGACCACCCGGATCGCCGAGTTGGACACGATGCGCCGCTCCACCTCGCTCGCCGTCTGCTGGGCCCCGATCAAGATGATGCCGAGCGACCGGCCGCGCTCGGCGATGTCGAGCAGGACGTCCTTGATCGGCGAGCTGCCCTCGCGCGGCGCGTACTTGTTCAGCTCGTCGATCATCGTGAACAGCAGCCCGCCTGGCCCGGCGTCCTCCTTCCGCGCGGTCTCCGCGGCGAGGACCACGCCGACGACGAACCGTTGCGCCCGCTCGTGCAGGTTGTGCAGGTCGACGACGGTGAGCTGCTGGTCCTGCGTGGAGATCCTCCGGCGTGCCGCCCCGGTGAGGTCAGCGCGGATGATGCTGCTCAGCGGCCGCAGCGACGAGCGGAGCCTGCGGACGAACGCGTTGACCGTCCCCGTGCCGGTGACCGGGCCTGCCCAGTCGGCGCGGCTGTCCTCGTCGGTGAGCCGGTCGACGATCAGGCCGACCAGGTTCTCGTAGGTGGACACGACAACGCCGTCGATCTTCACCGCGCCGTTGCTGCCGTAGGGCTCGGCGTCGTACCGCAGCCGCGCGGCGACCTGGTGGATGACGATCGTGTACTGCTGCCGGTCGTCCTCGGAGTCGGCGAACACGTAGGGCAGCAGCTGCCGTTCGCAGAACTCGGCGATCGTCCACCAGAACGCCTCGACGCCGCTGGTGCGGCCCGTGACGTTGGGCCGGCCGGTCGTGTCGTCGGGGATCGGCGGCGCCCAGAAGCCGGCCGACGCGAACGGCTCGGCCGGCAGCCCGAGCTCGGCGTACCGGGTCCGCAGGTCGTCGTCTAGGCGGACGTTCGGCTGGTCAAGGAAGAGCAGGTCCTCCCCCTTCACGCTGAAGACCAGGGCCTTCGCGTTGACGGCGCGCTCGCCAAGCGCCCCGGAGCGGAAGATGGAGTGCAGCAGGAACAGCGCGAAGCTGGTCTTCGTCGCCACCCCGGAGATGCCGCTGATCGAGACGTGCGCGCCCCGCGTGCCGTCGAGGAACTCCATGTTGACGTAGATCGGAGCGCCGTCCCTGCCGCGGCCCACCGGGACCCGGTTGGTCATCTGGTCGAAGTAGAGGGCCTGGGCCCGTTCCTTGCCCGTGGCGCGGCGGACCACCTCGCCAGGGCGCGGCGGCACGTAGATCTCCG
>JAWWPV010000158.1:0-3752 GCA_033854775.1 Trebonia sp. | reverse complement strand
CTCGTTGCTCACGAAAATGAGGCCCGTGTCCTTGGGCCAAGCCGACGCCGGGGCGAGCGCCAGGAGGGCGGCGAGCGGGATCATGGCCAGGCGAGATCGTCGAGAGGTCACGGGCGATTTCTCTTGTGCTTGCGGAGACCGCATGTTGCTGCCAGCGTAGCCCCGATCGAAGCGGTGGGGCAAGCCGGACCCCGATTGCGGCCGGGGCCGGATCGAGAGTAAAGCCGGGATAAATTCAGAGAAACAAGAGAACTCAGGGGGAATGGTGACCGACCAGCGCGCCGAGCCGGCAACGCAGCCTCCTGCGCTGCTTCTGGATAATGTGGTCAAGACCTATGGGTCGATCCGGGCCGTCGACGGCGTGAGCCTGCGCGCCCATGCGGGCGAGTTCATCGCCTTGCTGGGCCCCAACGGGGCCGGCAAGTCCACCTTGTTCCAGCTGCTCTCCGGCCTGTTCACGGCCGATTCCGGCCGCATCGAGGTGATGGGCCATGACATGTCGCGCGATCCGGTGCCGGCGCTCGCCGGGCTCGGCATCGTGTTTCAGCAGCCGACGCTCGATCTCGAGCTGTCGGTGACCGCCAATCTCTTGTTCCACGCCGGGCTGCACGGCATGCCGCGCGCGACCGCGCTGCGGCGGATCGAGGAGGAGCTGGCCTGGCTCGGTCTCAAGGAGCGCGCCAACGACAAGACCGCGCAATTGAGCGGCGGCAATCGGAGGCGGGTCGAGCTCGCGCGCGCCTTGCTGCACGAGCCGCGGCTCCTGCTCATGGACGAGCCCACGGTCGGCCTCGATCCGGCGAGCCGCAGCGATCTGCTCAAGCAGCTGTTGATGCTGCGGCGCGAGCGGCAGGTCGCGATCCTGTGGGCGACGCATCTGTGCGACGAGGTGCCGGATGCCGACCGGGTCATCGTGCTGCACCGCGGCAAGGTGCTCGCCGACACCACGCCGGCGAAATTGATCGCAGCGTCCGGGCAGGCTACCATCGAGGAGGCGTTCCTGGCGATGACCGGGCCGGGAGCCGGAGCCCGCAGGTGACAAAGCGGTTTTAAGGCTTGGCCGGCATCTTCGGGGGCTCGAGCGGCTTGAACACCACGCCGATCATGTAGTCGGGCTGGGCCGCGAGCTTGGAGAGATCGATATTGTTCGCATTCGGGGTCTGCTGCGACGGGTTGGCGTTCTCCGGCAGGTTCGCCATGTTGGTCGGCGGCGTCTCGCTTTCGTTGATATCCTCGGCGGTGCCTTCCTGCGGATTGCCCGACATGATCTCGTCGCGCGCCTTGAGCGACTTGTCCGCCATCGGCTTGGTGTAGGGCAGGCGAAACGAGCGCGGCGTGCCGACCGGCACGTTGTTCTCGTCGACCTCCTCGACCCACAGGAAGATCGAGCCGGCGTCGTGTACCTTCGGATCGGGCTCGACCACGCGCGTCCACAGCAATTGGAATTTTCCCGGCAGCCGCCCGACGCTCGGCCAGCCGAGCAGGCTCTTGCTGGCGAAGAAGGCCTCGACGAAGAAGACCGAGGTCACCACGATGGCGCCGGCCTTGATCCACCACCGCAGCGGCGAGGCGATGCCGGCCCACAGCAAGAGCACGCTCAGCAGCACATAAGCCGCCGAGATGGCGAGCAGCGTCGCGGTCATTTCCCGTCCCCTCCGGCCGCATTGCGGCGGACGCTGCGGGTCAGCTGGACGAGGGATTTCTCCACATGATTGGTGTCGGTGACGGCACCGTCCTGGGCGACGCGGAAGCGCACCGCCGTCCGCTCCTGGCCGGCGTGATCGAGGATGATCTTGTCGTAGTGGATGACCTCGACCACCGGATTGATCTTCTCCACCTTGACGCTGACTGGCACCGGGTCGTGCTGGGACGCCAGATAATACTGGACGTTCACGGTGTATTCGCCCGCCACGATGCCGCGAATGCTGACCGTCTCCTCGCGGATCGGGCTCAGGATCGAGCGGCCCGCCACCGTGAGGCTGTTGTTGAGCCCGCCGCGGTCGTCGCGGTCGAGCAGCATGAAGCCGCGCTCGCGGTCGTGATACCACACGATGTTACCGAGCGGGTCCTCGACATAGAGATCGAGGTCGTCGGGATGGCTGTCGGGCCAGGCCATGGTGATGATGAACTCGGCCTTGGTGTCGATCTTGCCCTGCTTGGCCTCCGGATTCATCACCAGGAGCGCCAGGAAAAACAGGAACGCCACGACTTGCAGCGCTTTGAACAGCATCACGCTGAACGGGTCGAACGGCCTTTCGCGCGGATAATTGCCGAAGCTATCCATTCTGCTCTCGCTCGAGCGCGGATACGACGAACACTTCGGTCAGGTCGGTGGCGAGCGCGAACAGCTTCGCGGTCGCCTCGTCGAGCATGTAGTACTGCGTCTGCACCAGGATCGAGCCGATGAGGCCTGCCAGCGTGGTGTACATGGCGACCGCCATGCCGTCGCTCATCAGGCCCATGGACAGCTTCATCGAGGCCTTGTCGGCGGCGTCGAGCCCGGCGATCGGCGCCAGCATCAGGATGAAGCCCACGATGGTGCCCAGGAGGCCGAGCTTCATAAGCGAATCGCTGGCGAAGGATCCGAGCTGGTTGGGCCCGCGCAGCGCGTCGGCGAGGCCGCGCAGCAGCAGCGTCTGGTCGATGCGGCCGCCCTGCAGGCCGGCCTTGAGGATGATGTTGCGGATATGGGCGGTGATGTGCCCGGGCGGCAGCTTGGTCCCGTTGCCGGCCAGCACGTCCTCTCCCGCCACCCGCAGATGCGGCCCGCCGTGGCTGACCAGGGACAACACCCGGTGGGCCCGGTCGGACTCCCGCGAGATCGCGATCGTGCGCACGAAGCAATGGATGCAGGTCGCCGCATAGAGGCACACGATGATGCTGGAGATATAGGTCTTGTCGCTCATCAGCATCAGCCGGAACAGGCCGTAGTACCAGAGCAGGACGAAGCCGAATGCGGAGACGCCGGTGAATATCAGCCAGCGCAACAGCGGCAGATGGTCGTTGGGGAACTCTCGTTCGAGGACTTGCACGCTCATGGCGGGGCGCATCTGCTCTCAGGTTGGTCGCGGAGCCTCAGATAGTGCCGCAGGCGGGTGGTCTGTCAAGCGTTGCGGGTGCGCTTCCGTTGGTCCCGGAAGCGCGATAGGCTAGGATCGACATAGCGGAAAGCCCGGGGGTAATCCATGCGTCGACTTGTTTTTCTGGTTCTCGCGTTGACGCTTGCGGCCTCGGCCGCGTTTGCCCAGGCCCGGACCCGGTTCTGGAACCTGACCCACATGCGGATTTCCGAATTCTATCTGGCGCCGACCGGCACCACCACCTGGGGCATCAACCAGGCCAAGAACGACAAGGACGGCGTTGCCGATCCGGACGAGCGGCTCACCATTACGGGCGTGCAGTCCGGCACCTATGACGTCAAGCTCGCGGATAAGGAAGGGCGCACCTGCATGGTTCACGGCGTCAAGGTCGAGGCGGGCCAGATCTTCTCGATCGACGACAAGGAGCTGACATCCTGCAATCGCTGAAATGCGCGCGATCCAAAGGGCGGGAGAGTAGCTTACGCACCGCATTCGAAGCCGATTGAACGGCAGCAACAAGGGAGGACGTGTCGTGAGGACAATACGAGCACTGTCACTGGCCGGTACCCTGATGAGCTCGCTCCTGGTCGCCACGGCGCTCACGCCGGCGCGGGCGGCCGACATGACCTTCGAGCGCGCCAACAGCGTCGAGAAGGAGCCGCAGAACTGGCT
>JAWWPV010000157.1:0-6891 GCA_033854775.1 Trebonia sp. | reverse complement strand
CGGCGTCGAGTTACCGGGTCTTTCCGGGGATTGGGGACGGCCGCTCCCAGCGGTGCGGGGCCAGGACCGCGTGCGGGTCGGTGCCCTGGCGGTCCTGCGGGTCGGTGTGCACGAGGGCCACCGACAGGCGGGGCAGCGCGTGCAGGAGTTCGTGCTCGGCGTCGACGGCGATCCCGTGGGCCTCGACGGCGGTGATGTCACCGCTGACGGCGATCTCGCATTCGGCCCAGAGCTGGTGACCGACCCAGCGGAGCCGGACCTGCCCGACGTCGAGCACGCCCGGTGTCGCCCTGAGCGTGTGCTGGGCCTGGTCGACCAGGGCAGGGTCAACCGCGTCCATCAGCCGCCGCCAGACCTCACGGGCGGCCTGGTACAGCACTGCCACGATCGCGGCCGTGATCACCAGGCCCACGACGGGGTCGGCCCAGTTCCAGCCGAGCGCGACGCCGCCCGCGCCGACCAGCACCGCCAGGGAGGTAAAGCCGTCCGTGCGCGCGTGCAGCCCGTCGGCGACCAGCGCCGCGGAGCCGATCTTGCGGCCGACACTGATGCGGTAGCGGGCGACCAGCTCGTTGCCGGCGAACCCGACCAGCGCCGCGGCCGCCACCGCGATCAGGTCAGAGACACGCTGCGGGTGCGCGAGGCGGTTCAGCGCTTCGTAGGCCGCCAGCGCGGAAGACGCCAGGATCACGGCGACGATCGCGACGCCGGCCAGGTCCTCGGCCCGCCCGTAACCGTAGGTGTAGCGGCGCGTCGCCGGGCGCCTGCCGACGATGAAGGCAACTCCTAGGGGCACCGCGGTCAGCGCGTCGGCGGCGTTATGCAGCGTGTCGCCGAGCAGCGCCACCGAGCCCGACAGCACCACGACCACCGCCTGGATCGCCGCCGTCGCCCCGAGAACGCCAAGGGAGACCCACAACGCCCGCATCCCCTCGGAACTGGCCTCCATCGCCGCGTCCACCTTGTCGGCGGCCTCATGCGAGTGCGGGCGCACGACATGCAGCAGGCGGGCGAACACCCCCGTCTGGTGACGGTGGTCATGGTCGTGACCGTGCTCATGGCTGTGGTCGTGGTGCGGGCCGCTCATGCCGTCCATGACATCCAGCATGCGCGGGAAAACGCATTGCCGCACATCCACACATACCAGGGCCGCGCACTTGCGAGCTAACCGCGACGCCACCGGTCAAAATGCCGGTGCTCGGCCATTGCTGTTATCCTGCGGTTGCCCCCGGGCCCGGCTTTGAGGAAGGTGGTCGGCCATGAGAAATCCCCGACGCGTGATTAACATCAGTCTTCTCGTCGTCGCCATCATCGTCGTGGGCGCCGCCGCGATCGCGGCCACGACCGGAGGGCGGTCGGCGAGTACGGGGAACGCTCAGGCGTGCACCGCGTTCTGGAACTGGTTTGACTCGACGGGCAGCACTACTCCCGCGGTCACCGCGTATCAGAAGGCGACCACGCAGCCGCTGATCGCCGACCTCTACAACGTCTCGGTCGGGCTGCGGGACCAGGGCAAGGGACTCAACGGCAACAAGGCGGCGAACGCGGCGTTCGCCCTGAGCTCGGCGAGCAAGGTCGAGACCGACTGCACTAACGCCGGCTACGCCGACCCCACGAGCTGACGCGACGCGGCCACAGCCGGGTCAGTTGTGGCACTGCCCGGTTAGCGGATGACGGCGGTGAGGTCCAGGGCGGCCAGGCGGGCGGGGTCGGCCAGAACGTCCATTTCGGTGATCCTGCCGTCTTGGACGGTTACCGCCATCAGGGCGAGTGGCTCGCCGTCGCGCACCACAAGGAAACCAGGGCCGCCGTTGACCAGGACCGGGCGGGCGAAGCGGCCAAGGGGCGCGAAGCGCTGGGACTGTGCGATCACTGCGCGAGCGCCGCGGGTCAGGCCCGACGGGCCGAACGGGCCCGCGCCCGCGTCGGCCCGCAGGACGATGTCCGGGTCGAGGATGGCGAGCAGCCCCTCGAAATCGCCCTCGCGCGACGCCGCGAGGAAGGCATCGACGACGGTCCACTGCCTGGCCAGATCGGCGCTGCCCGCCGACGAGGCAGCGGTGGGCACGCCGTCGGCCGAGGTCGCGACCGGGTGCGCCGGGGCGGTGCGCAGGCGGTGCCTGGCTCGGCTGGCCAACTGCTTGGCCGCGGCAGGTGAACGGTCGAGTATCGGGCCGATCTGCTCGAAGGGCACGGCGAAGACGTCGTGCAGGACGAACGCGAGCCGCTCGGCCGGCGGCAGCGTGTCAAGGACGACCAGCAGGGCGATCCCGACGGAATCGGCCAGGATCGCGTGCTCGGCGGGGTCATCGTCGACCCGCGTGACGATCGGGTCCGGCATGTGCACGTCTAGCGACTCCTCGCGGCGAGTCGCCCGGGAGCGCAGCATGTCCAGGCACACGCGGGACACGACGGTGGTGAGCCACGCGCGCAGGTCCCTGACGTCGCCGGTGTCCGCACGGGACAGGCGCAGCCAGGACTCCTGCACCGCGTCGTCGGCCTCGTTCAGGGAGCCGAGCATGCGGTAGGCCACCGAGCGCAGGTGCCCGCGATGTGCCTCGAAGTCCGCCGCCGGCCAGTCGGTTCTGTCCACTGTCACCTTTCTACGCCCCCTTCCGTCCTACCTATGACGATCCGGAAAGGATCGAGGTAACACACTGGAGGGAAGCGACCAATGGCCGATCAGTCGGTGAGGGGCAAGATGGGCGAATCAACCGCGATACCGGACCCTCGGGCGCAGAAACTGGCGATGCAGGGCCTGGCCAACCGCGTCGTGCGCGTACTGCTGGCCACGCCGCTGCTGTCCCGCGCCGCGGGCAGCAGGCTTGTCACGCTCTACTTCCTGGGCCGCAAGTCGGGCCGGCGCTACACGATCCCGGTGGCCTACACGCGGGACAAGGACGACCTGCTGATCGGGACGCCCTTCGGGTGGGGCAGGAACCTGAGGACCGGCGAGCCGGTGGAGATCCGCCTCAAGGGGCGGCGGCGGCAGGCCGATGTGCGGGTCTACTCCGGCGAGGCGGACGTCGTCGGCGCGTACGCGACGATGACGCGGGACAACAAGGCCTTCGCGAACTTCAACAAGATCGGGTTCGACACCGAAGGCAACCCCAACCCGGAGGACCTGCACCTGGCCTGGATGGCGGGAGCGCGCGCGTTCCGGCTGACGCCGCGGTAACCGGGCGCGGGCAGAGGAAGCCGAAGTCGTTCGGGATAACTGGAGGCGTCAGCCGAGGAGCTTGACCTGGACTCGCTCGCGGAGGTCGGCGAGGGTGATGCCGTAGGTGGCCAGGACGTGCACGCCGTCCGGCTGGATGTCGAAGGTGGCGTAGTCGGTGTAGACGCGGCTGACGCAGGCGACGCCGGTGAGCGGGTACGTGCACGCCTGGACCAGCTTGGCCTCGCCCTTCTTGGTGAAGAGCGTCATCATCACGTAGACGTCCTTGGCGCCGATCGCCAGGTCCATGGCGCCGCCGACGGCCGGGATGTCCTCCGGCCTGCCGGTGTGCCAGTTGGCGAGGTCGCCGTTGGCCGCGACCTGGTAGGCGCCGAGGACGCAGACGTCGAGGTGGCCGCCGCGCATCATCGCGAAGGAGTCGGCGTGGTGGAAGTACGCCGCGCCTGGCAGTTCGGTCACCGGGACCTTGCCGGCGTTGGTGAGGTCAGGGTCGATGTCGTCGCCGGTGGCGGCGGGGCCCATGCCGAGCATGCCGTTCTCGGTGTGCAGGATGGCGGTCGGGTTGCCGTTTTCGTCCGCCGGCAGGTGGTCGGCGATCTTGGTGGGCTGGCCGATGCCCAGGTTGACGTAGGAGCCGCCCGGGATGTCGTGGCCGATGACGGCGGCGAGCTCGTCCGTGGACAGCGGGCCCCTGTCGTTGTGCTCGATTGCCGCGTTCTCGATGGCCGTGTTCTCAATCGCGGGCTCGGACATCAGCGGGCTCCTTGCACGGTGTAGCGACGGGCCTCGACCGGGACGATCCGGTCGACGAAGATCGACGGGGTCACGACGGCCTCCGGGTCCAGCGTGCCGACCGGGACGACCTCGGTGACCTGGGCGATCGTCGTGCGCGCCGCGGTCGCCATGACCGGGCCGAAGTTCCGCGCCGTCTTCCGGTAGACGAGGTTGCCGAGCGTGTCGGCCTGGTGGGCCGCGATGAATGCGTAATCCCCTTTTATCGGATATTCAAGGACATAGGTGCGGCCGTCGATCTCGCGGGTCTCCTTGCCCTCCGCCAGCGGCGTGCCGACCGCCGTGGGGCAGAAGAACGCGCCGATGCCCGCTCCGGCCGCCCGCATCCGTTCGGCGAGGTTGCCCTGGGGCACGACCTCGAGCTCGATCTTGCCCTCACGGTAGAGGCCGTCGAAGACCCAGGAGTCGGCCTGGCGGGGGAAGGAGCAGAGGACCTTCCTGACCTGGCCTGCCTTAAGGAGGGCCGCGAGGCCGACGTCGCCGTTGCCCGCGTTGTTCGACACGATCGTCAGGTCCTTCGCGCCCTGCCTGATCAGCGCGTCGATCAGGTCGAACGGCATCCCGGCGAGCCCGAAGCCGCCGACGAGGACCGTGGAGCCGTCCTCGATCCCGGCGACCGCCTCGTCCGTCGTCTGGAGTACCTGGGCGCGGCTCACTGCGTCGTGTCCTTTCTTTCGATCATCCCCATCAGCTTCCCACATCGTGCTCTTCGTGCCGGCTCAGGTTACTGCCGGCGGCGGGGCGCGGGAGGCGAGGTGCTGTCACGCGAGCATGGTCTTGCCGTACCAGTCGCTGGCGTCGCGGATGCCGGGGAGGGTGAAGAAGTAGCCGCCGCCGAACGGCTGCACGTAGTCCACCAGGGGCTCGTTGATGAGCCGCTGCTGCACGGTCTCGAACTGGCGCTCCACGTCCTGCTGGTAGGCGATGAAGATGTGCCCCGCCTGGAGGTTGCCGTTCAGGTCCACGCCGAGGTCGTAGTTGTAGGAGCGGCGGATGAGGCGCTGGTTGGCGGTCTGCGGCGTGCGCGGGTTGGCGAGGCGGATGTGGGAGTCGAGGGGGATCACGTACCCGTGCGGGTCCGACTTGTAGTTGGGCGTGTCGAGCTCGCTGGTGCCGTCCAGGGGCGCGCCGGTGTCCCGGCGGCGGCCGAACATTCCCTCCTGCTCGTTGATCGACACGCGGTCCCAGAACTCGACGAGCATCCGGATCAGCCGGACGACCAGGTAGGAGCCGTTGGCCGCCCAGGCAGGCTCCTTCGGGTCATCGACCCAGACCAGGTCGGTCGCCAGCGTGCCCGTCGGGTTGGCGGTGCCGTCCTTGAACCCGAGCAGGTTCCGCGCCGTGCCTGACGGGCGCGGCGGCGAGTTGTAGCCCTCCATCTTCCACCGCAGCTGCATGGCGCCGCGCGTGTGCTTGGTGAGGTCCCTGATCGCGTGGTGGATCGTGTCCGGGTGGTTCGCGCAGAACTGCACGAGCAGGTCGCCGTGCAGCCACGCGGGGTCAGGCGAGTCGTTCGGGAACGCGATCATCGGCGCGAGCTTCAGCGGCTTGGCGGCGGCGATCCCGTACCGGTCGTCGAACAGCGTCGACCCGACCGACACGGTCACGGTCAGCCCGTCGGCGGGCACCACGGGCCCGAGGACGTCGCTGTCGGACGGCGGCTGGCTGATGCCGAGGTTGGGCGGGGTGCCGCCGGCGGTGAGGAACCGCGCCCTGGTGGTGACCGTCTGGAGCAGGCCGGCGAGCGCCGCCTTGTCCGCCGCCATCGAGTCGAAGGCCGCGACGCAGGTGAACGCCTGCTTGCCGGACGGCCCGGGGGTCAGCACGCCGGACTGGCGCGCGCCGTGGAACGGGTACGACGCCTCCCCGGCCGGGGCTCCGCTGCTCTGGGTGGCCGCGTTCGCGTCGGCGTGCGCGCCGCCGACCAGCACGCCGCCGACCAGCGCGGTGCCGGCGGCACCTGCCGCGGTGCCCTTGAGGAAATTGCGGCGGTTGACGTCCACGGGGATTTAACTCCTGAGGTTGCTGTCGGTTGCTGTTAGCAGTGCGGTGCTGCTCGTCAGTGGGCAGGGGGAACTTCAAGGAGATCCGGAACGGAGGCCAGTGTCTCTAGCAGCGCACCGGTGGCCGCGTTCACGTGCTGGCGCTGGTCGAGGGTCACCGCCGTCAGCGACTGCCACTGCCCGTCGGCCTTGGTGGCGAGCAGTGCCGACTGGAGCGTGGCGAGCTGGCTGTCCGCGGCGGCCACCAGGCCGGGCTTGCGCTCGTCGATGAGGTTCGCCAGGTAGCCGAGCACCACCTTGTCGACCTGCGTGTCGGCCCAGGTCATCGCGCACGCGGCGCCAGCGCCCTCGTCGTCGATCGCCGACAGGTGATCGCGGAGCGCGTCCTCGATGATCTCGTGGGCGCGCAGCGACAGCTGGGTGGGGTCGCCGGCCATATCGCCTGAGCTCAGGTTCTTCTTGACGGTGGCCACGTTCTCGGCGAGGGTGTCCGCGACGGGCAGCAGCTCCGTGGCGGGCTGGCCGTGCCACAGGCCGTACTCAAGGCGGTGCAGGCCCGTGAAGCCCTTGTCGCTGACGCCGTTCGGCAGGCCGTCGGGTAGCCCGTCCACCGCGAGGCCCAGGTCGCCAAAGCTGTCGTAGGACGCGCCGACCCGCTCCCAGTCGAGCTGGGCGGTGAGCCAGTCCTGCTTGGCCCGCGCGATGTCGCCACGGCGCAGGTCGGCCTGGATGGCGGCGACGGTCTTGGCCAGGTCGGTCAGCTGAGCGGCGGCGTAGCCCTGGTACAGCTTGTTCGGCGGCGTCAGGTCGCTGACGGTGACGGGCTTGTCGGCGACCGGCGGGGCGACCGTCTTCCCGGCGGCCGCAGACACGGTGACCGGCTGCGACGACATCGCGGCGAGGCTGCCCATCAGGCAG
>JAWWPV010000156.1:0-5843 GCA_033854775.1 Trebonia sp. | reverse complement strand
ACCGCACGGTGACGCCCTCGTCCGGCTGGACGCGGATCACCAGGGCGTTCTTGCCGAGTTCCTTGGTGTCGGTGGCGGCGAACGGCAGGTGCGGCGCGCGCTGGAAGAGCAGCGCGATCTCCGTCATCCGGCGGGTGAGCCGCTTCCCCGTGCGCAGGTAGAACGGGACGCCCGCCCAGCGCCTGGTGTCCACCGACAGCCGGACCGCGGCGTAGGTCTCGGTCCGCGAGTCGGCGGGGATGCCGTCTTCCTCCAGGTAGCCGACCACCTGGCGGCCGCCCTGCCAGCCGGCCGCGTACTGGCCGCGGGCCGTCCCAAGGGCGAGGTCGGCGGGCAGCCGGACGGCGGAAAGCACTTTCTCCTTTTCCTGGCGCAGCGAGTCGGCGTCGAACGACACCGGCTCCTCCATCGCGGTCAGGGCGAGGAGCTGCAACAGGTGATTCTGGATGACGTCGCGGGCGGCGCCGATCCCGTCGTAGTAGCCGGCCCGGCCGCCGATCCCGATGTCCTCCGACATGGTGATCTGCACGTGGTCCACGTACGACCGGTTCCAGATCGGCTCGTACAGGGTGTTGGCGAAGCGGAGCGCCAGGATGTTCTGGACGGTCTCCTTGCCCAGGTAGTGGTCGATGCGGAACACGGAATGCGCGGGGAACACCGCGTCGACGATGTCGTTGAGCTCCTTGGCCGTCTCCAGGTCCCGGCCGAAGGGCTTCTCGATCACCACCCGCCGCCATGGCGTGTGCCCCTCGGCGTCCGCGGGGCCCGGGTCGGACAGCCCCGACCGCTTGAGTTGCTCCACCACGGTCGGGAAGAACTTAGGCGGGATCGACAGGTAGAACGCGTAGTTACCGCCGGTGCCGCGCTCGCGGTCGAGCTCGCGGACGGTCTCGGCGAGCTGGTCGAACGCCGCGTCGTCGGTGAACTCGCCCGGCACGAACCGGACGCCCTCCTGCAACTGCTGCCAGACCGTGTCGCGGAACGGGGTGCGCGCGTACTCCTTGACCGACTCGTACGTGACCTGGGCGAAGTCCTGGTGCTCCCAGTCACGGCGGGCGAAGCCCACGAGGGAGAAGCCGGGCGGGAGCAGGCCGCGGTTGGCCAGGTCGTACAGCGCCGGCATCAGCTTCTTGCGGGCCAGGTCCCCGGTGACACCGAACATCACCATGACGCACGGTCCGGCTACCCGCGGGATCCGGCGGTCTCGCGGGTCGCGCAGCGGGTTGACAGAGTCGTTGGTGCCGGCCGCGATCACCCCGGGGTTAGCCGGCGCCGGACCTCGAGTGCCGGCGTTCGGCATTGACATGATCGGAACCTCCTGTAGTTCCAAGCCGCACTATGACTTGAGGCTGAGCTCGTTCTGGATGCCCTGGAGCATCTCGTTCCACGACACCTCGAACTTCGAGACGCCCTCGTCCTCGAGGACCTGGACCACGTCGTCGTAGCCGATGCCGAGCGCCTCGAGCGAGGCGAACAGCGCCCGTGACTCCTCGTACGTGCCATGGACCGTGTCGCCGCGCAGGACGCCGTGGTCGGCGGTCGCGCGCATCGTCGCCTCCGGCATCGTGTTCACGGTGTCGGCGGTCACCAGGTCGACGACATACATCGTGTCCGGGTAGGCCGGGTCCTTGGTAGAGGTCGAGGCCCACAGCGGCCGCTGCACCTTCGCGCCCTTCGCGGCGAGGGCCTTCCACCGGTCGGTGGCGAGCCGCTGCTCGAACAGCTCGTAGGCGAGCCGCGCGTTGGCGATCGCCGCCTTGCCCTTGAGCGCCAGGGCCTCCGGCGTCCCGATCTTCGTCAGGCGCTTGTCGACCTCGGTGTCCACCCTGGACACGAAGAACGACGCGACCGACGCGATCGTCGAGATGTCGTGCCCTCCTGCGGCGGCCTGCTCAAGGCCTGCCATATAGGCGTCGATGACCTCGCCGTACCGCTCCAGGGAGAAGATCAGCGTCACGTTGACGGAGATCCCCTCCGCGAGCGTCGCGGTGATCGCCGGGACACCCTCGGCGGTCGCCGGGATCTTGATGAACATGTTGGGCCGGTCGACGAGCCACCACAGCTGCTTGGCCTCGGCGATGGTCTTGGCGGTCTCCCGCGCGAGCCGCGGGTCGACCTCGATCGACACCCGCCCGTCGACGCCCGCCGAGCTGTCGTAGACCGGGCGGAGCACGTCGGCGCCCCACCGGATGTCGTAGGTGGTGATCATCCGGGCGGCCTCCTCGACGGCGACGCCGCGGATCGCCAGGTCCTTGATCTGCTCGTCGTACGCGTCGCCCTTGGCGAGCGCGTTGGCGAAGATCGTCGGGTTCGACGTCACGCCCCGCACGTGGAAGTCCCTCATCAGGCCCGCCAGGTTGCCGGTGCGCAGCCGCTCCCGGCTGATGTCATCCAGCCAGACCGACACGCCGGCCTGGGTGAGCTCCCCGAGTACGTCAGTCATGTTGACCGCGTTCCTTCCGTCTTTTTCGCTTGTGTTCCGCCGCGCCGGGTCCCGCTTAGCCCCGCGCCTTGGCGATGGACGCCTTCGCGGCGGCCGCGACGGCCTCCGCCGTGATGCCGAACTCCTTGTAGAGCACGGCCTCAGCCGCGGACGCGCCGTAGTGGTCCACGCCGACCGACTCGCCGGCGTCGCCGACGAACAGCTTCCACGGAGGAGTGATGCCCGCCTCGACCGATACCCGCGCCCGCATGGCCGCCGGGAGCACCTCCTCCTGATAGGAAGCGTCTTGCTCCGTGAACCATTCCACCGACGGCATCGAGACAACCCGCGCCGAGATCCCTTCCGCGGCGAGCAGCTCCCGCCCCGCCACGGCGATCTGCACCTCGGACCCGGTCCCGATCAGGATTACGTCGGTGCCGTCGGCCATGACGTAGGCGCCGCGCGCGGTGAGCTCCGCCGGAGCGAAGATGGCACGGTCGAACGTCGGCACGTTCTGCCGGGACAGGACGATCCCGGCGGGATGGTTCGTCCTTTCCAGGATGGTCTTCCACGCGAAGACCGTTTCATTCGCGTCGGCCGGGCGGACGATGTCCAGGTGCGGGATGTTCCGCAGGGACCACAGGTGCTCGACGGGCTGGTGCGTCGGGCCGTCCTCACCCAGGCCGATGGAGTCGTGCGTCCAGACGAACGTCGCGGGGATCTCCATCAGCGCCGCGAGCCGCACGGCACCGCGCATGTAGTCGCTGAACTGGAGGAAGGTCCCGCCGTACGGCCGGGTGAGGCCGGACAGGGTGATGCCGTTCAGGATGGAGCCCATGCCGTGCTCGCGGATGCCGAAGTGCAGGGTGCGCCCGTACGGGTTGCCCGGCCACATCTCGGACTGCCGGTTCAGCGGCAGGAAGGACGGCTCGCCCTCCATCGTCGTGTTGTTGGACTCGGCGAGGTCCGCGGACCCGCCCCACAGCTCGGGCAGCACCGGCGCGAGGGCGGTGAGGACCTTGCCGGACGTGCGTCGCGTGCCGGTGCCCTTCGGGTCGGCGGGGAACTCCGGCAGGGCGGCCTCCCAGCCGCCCGGGAGAGTGCGAGAGGACAGCCGGGCGAAGAGCGCCCCTCGTTCGGGATTCTCCTTCTCCCACGCCGCGAACTGCTCGTCCCACTCCGCGTGCAGAGCCTTGCCGCGGCCGGCCACCTCGCGGGCCCGGTTGAGCGCCTCTTCCTCGACGGGGAAGTTCACCGCCGGGTCGAAGCCGAGGATCTCCTTGGTCGCCGCGACCTCGGCGTCGCCGAGCGCGGAGCCGTGCGCGGCCCCGGTGTTCTGCTTGGTCGGCGCGGGCCAGCCGATGATCGTGCGCAGGACGATGAGCGACGGCTTGTCGGTGACGGCCTTGGCGGCGAGGATGGCGTCGTACAGCGCCTGGGGGTCCTCGTGGTACCCGGTGTCGGTGACCCAGTCCACGTGCTGCACGTGCCAGCCGTAGGCCTCGTACCGGGCGCCGGTGTCCTCGTCCTTGGCGATGACCGTGTTGTCCTCGATGGAGATCCGGTTGTCGTCGTAGATGACGATCAGGTTGCCGAGTTCCTGCACCCCGGCGATCGCGGAGGACTCGTGGGTGATGCCCTCCTCGATGTCGCCGTCGGAGACGATCGAGTAGACGAAGTGGTCGAACGGCGACGCGCCAGGCGCGGCGCCGGGGTCGAGCAGGCCGCGCTCGCGGCGGGCGGCCATCGCCATGCCGACGGCGTTGCCGAGGCCCTGGCCGAGCGGGCCGGTGGTGACCTCTACTCCGGGGGTGAGCCCGTACTCGGGGTGCCCGGGGGTGATCGAGCCCCAGGTGCGGAACGCCTTGAGGTCGTCGAGCGAGACGCCGTACCCGGACAGGTACAGCTCGATGTACTGGGTCAGCGAGGAGTGGCCGCAGGACAGCACGAACCGGTCCCGGCCTGGCCACTTCGGGTCGGCGGGGTCATGCCTGAGCACCCGCTGGTACAGCAGGTAGGCCGCGGGGGCGAGGGACATCGCGGTCCCCGGGTGCCCGTTGCCGACCTTCTGCACGGCGTCCATCGCCAGCACACGGACCAGGTCAACGGCCCGCTTGTCGGCGGGCGTCCAGTCAATGGCGTGGTTGCTCACCTTTACGTCACGGATCCCTTCTGCATGCTTCTATGGCATCCGCCGCTGCCGGCGGGAACATCTCGAGTGCGCGGCGAAACGCGGGCACGCGAAGTCCCCCGGGGACACCATGCCACGTTTTAGAGCCTATCCCGACCCGCAACCAGGGGAACGCGCGGGGGAGGACCGTTTCCACAAGGTTCACCGTATCGTTGGTCTAGACCATGCACCCGCACAGGTCTAGACCAATTTCGGGTCAATCCAGCACCTCGGGCACCATCGGGCCGCGGCCGGGCACAGTAAGCTTCCGCGCATGACCGAGCCCAGCCGGCCCCCCGCTGAGCGGACGCCGTTCGACCCGCGGGCGGTCCTCGAGGGCCGCCCGCCTGGCCGGACGCCGGTGGCGTTCATCGCCGGCATCGCGATCACCGTGGCGTGCGCGATCGTCGCGCTCGGCATCGAAGCGGTGCAGTCGGTCGCGGCCGGCGCCGGGCCCGCGCCGTTCGCGATCGCGCTGCCCCTGGCGCTGCTGCCGGTCCCGCTGCTGGTCGTGCTCGTGCTCTGGATGGACCGGCTGGAGCCGGAGCCGCGCGGCAACCTGGTGTTCGCGTTCGGCTGGGGCGCGGGGATCGCCGCCCTCACCGCGCTGATCGTCAACACCGCCAACCTGGAGTACGTCACCATGCCCGCGCTCGGCGCGTCGACCGGCGAGTACGTCGCCGCCACGTTCGGCGCCCCGGTCGTGGAGGAGACGCTGAAGGGCCTGGTGGTCATCGGCCTGATGCTGCGGCGCCGCGGCGAGTTCGACGGCCCGACCGACGGCATCATCTACGCGGCGATGGTCGGCCTCGGCTTCGCGATGATCGAGAACGTCGGGTACTACGTCAACGCGCTCATCAGCCCCGATCGCGGCGGCATCGCCCTGCTCGGATACACCTTCGTCCTGCGTGGCCTGGTGTCCCCGCTGCTGCACCCGATCTTCACGTCGATGACCGGCCTCGGCGTCGCCTACGCGGCAAGCCGCAGGCGCGGCGGGAACTGGGCGATCGCGCTCGGCCTGCTGGCGGCGATGATCCTGCACGGCACCTGGAACGGCCTGTCCCTGTACGGCACGGCGGGCCTCGTCGCCGGGTACCTGATCATGGCGGGGGTGCTCACCGTGCTGATCGTCATCCTGGTCGCCGACCGCCGCCGCATCGTGGGCCTGATCCAGCGCTACCTTCCAGGCTACGAGCGGACCGGCCTGGTCACCGACGAGGACATCACCATGCTGGCCTCGCTGCCCGCCCG
>JAWWPV010000155.1:0-6370 GCA_033854775.1 Trebonia sp. | reverse complement strand
AAATCTTCCTCGCCCTTTTCGTCGTCGGGCTTCTCGCCGGATGGGTGATCACCCGTGAGCGCGGCGATGGCCGGGATGACAGTCCCGGCAGCCCGGACAGCTGGCTGACTTCCGGGCAATAGGCGTAGCGGACCATCCATCCAGAGAACCATTCGTCCGCCCAAAGCCCAGGCAGCCGCCACCAGGCCACCCTCAAGCCAAAACCCCCGTGAATGGACACCATGACACCCCTGAGGCGCGCGTGTCGACCGTCTGCCTGGAGGCATCCCTGCTAGCGCCATTAGCGCGGAAACTTTTTTCTACACGGAACCTTTTCCTGCTCTGGGGCGCGTCGGTTTCAAGTTGCGCGTCCCGGGCGTGCCGCGGTCCCGCGGGCGGTCCGTTTCGCGCCTTGGCTGTCCTTCGGGCGGGTCCTGGCGTGCCCGCTGACCACTGAGATCGCGGGTCATCTGGGCGCCTGGCACCCGAAGGGCGAGAGGTTCGCCGGTTATGCCCCGGTTTGCTGGTGCTGCGGGCCGGCTGTTTTCATGATCGCGGGTCATCGGGGGCGGATATCGCCATTTTTGACCCTCAGTAATCTAGCAGGCGCATTGTGACCGGCGTTTTGTTCTATTTTGTGGTGATGATGCGGTGGTTCGCGGGGCGTTCCCCCGCGATGACCCGCGGTCACGCCCTGCGGGCGGCCGACGGCCCGCAGGGCACCGGCCCGGCCACGGGCAGGCAGGCAGGCAGGGGCGCAGTATCACATCCCGGACGCAGACAGCGGCGAATGCCGGCTTACCTCCAGACGGGCCCCTGCGAGTGCGCCGCCAGGCACCGGACGAACCCGGCAAGTGGGACGGAACGTTAATCACCGCCGGGCAAAACGGGCTGCGACCGCAGAACAACCGGCTCGTTCGCGCCCCCGAGCGCATCTGTCGGGGCCGTGCGCTAACGAGCCGGCTGGCAGGGGCGGGTTAGTCGGACAGCGAGTCCTCGGGCGTCGAGATGAGGCTGAAGACCGCGCCCTGGTTGTCGGCGACGATCGCCATCCGGCCGTACGGGCTGTCGGCCGCGGGGCGGATGACCTGGCCGCCGTGGCTGGTGGCCAGGTCGACGGCCTTGTCGGTGTCGGTGGTGCCGAAGTAGACACCCCAGAACGCCTGGTGGGGGTTCTCGCTGCCGCCCGGGTAAGCGCCGATGCCGCCGACTACCTGCTGGCCGTTGATGAGCAGCGTGGCGTAGCTGAAGCCGTCGCTTGACATGTCGCCGTACTCGTAGCCGAAGACCGCCGCGTAGAACGCCTTGGCGCCCTCGAAGTCGCGGCTCATGTGCTCGCTCCAGGTAAACGCGCCTGGGACGTTGGCGACCTCGGCGCCGGTGTGGTTCGTTCCCTGCCAGACGCCGAAGGTCGCGCCGGTGGTGTCGGCCGCGACCAGCATCCGGCCGGCGTCCATGACGTCCATCGGCTCCATGATGAGCTGGCCGCCGGCGCTCTTGACCTTGGCGGCGGTGGCGTCCACGTCGCTGGACGCGAAGTAGGTGGCCCAGGCGGTCGGCGTGCCTGGGGGGCCCATGAGCGGGCCGATGGCCGCGACGCTCCGGCCGGCGAGCTGGGCCATCGAGTAGCCGCCGACATCCGGGCCGCCCTGCTGGATGTCCCAGCCGAACTGGCCTGAGTAGAAGCTGATCGCCTTCGGGATGTCATTGGTGCCGAGGTCGACCCAGCAGGGGGTCCCGTCGGGCCATGGGGTGTCACGGGTAACCATTCTTGTCACCTCCGTGTCGTGGGCAGCACGCTCCGTCGCGCGCCACGCTACAGCAGACGGTAACACCTCGGCATCTGACACTCCGCTGACCCGCACACCAGTTCTTAATTCTCCTACAATGGGGCAATCATGAGTGAGGTGGCGATGTACAGCAAGACCCGGCTCGGCAGCGACCAGATCGACGGCTCGCTCTCTCTCACGCCACGCGGGAAGCGGATCGTGTACCTCATCGTGGCCGTCGTTGTCGCGGCCGGCGTGGCGATCGGCGTGTGGAGCGCGGTCAGCCATGACGACTACGCGACGTCAGCCAACGGGTGTGTGAGCCTGACCGTCGCGAGCTCGACCGGCGCCGGCAGCCTGCATTACTGCGGCGCGCAGGCCAAGGCGTTCTGCCGCGAATCTTTCGCCAAGTCCGACCCGGTGTCGCTGGCGGCGCGGCCGCAGTGCGACCTGGCGGGGCTGACCAAAGCGAAGGTCGCCAGCGCCGGCTAGATCGCGGCTAGAGCTCGATGATGATCGTGACTGGGCCGTCGTTGACCAGCGCCACCTTCATGTCGGCGCCGAACTTTCCCGTCTCGACGCGGGCGCCGAGGCCGCGCAACTCGTCGACGACGGCGGTCACCAGGGGCTCGGCCACCGGCCCTGGGGCCGCGTTGTTCCAGGTCGGCCTTCTGCCTTTGGCCGTGTCCGCGTAGAGGGTGAACTGGCTTACCACGAGCAGCGGTGCGCCCAGGTCCGAGCAGGACTTCTCGCCATC
Source organism: Trebonia sp. (assembly GCA_033854775.1). Lineage (GTDB taxonomy): Bacteria > Actinomycetota > Actinomycetes > Streptosporangiales > Streptosporangiaceae > Trebonia. Next base: position 3,865 of record JAWWPV010000155.1, on the reverse strand, counting down.
GAGGATCCGCAGGCCCCACAGCTTGGCGGCCAGCTTCCTCGCCTTGTCGCTCGTGTCATCATGCGTCACGCCGACGAGGACGAGCAGGCCGGGCTCGTCGATGGCCCCGATGACCTGGCCGTCCACGGTGACGCTCGCCTGGGTCACCCGCTGCGCTACTGCTCGCACGAGACGTCAGCCTAACGGCTTGCCGGGGTTGTTCGTTTCGCGCAATGGACCGGCCACGGGCCCGTATCGGTCGTTACCGGACTTCGTGCCACTTAACCGCCTGATATTGGGCAAGGGAGAGGTATCGACCAGCCATAATATTTCGCGTGACTCCTTTGGAGCAGTTGTCCGTGAGCGACGTCGTCGCCAACCCTGTGCTCGCTGAGGTGATCCGGTCCGGTTTCGTGGAGTCCCGGCACCGTGGCAGCATCGTCGCGATCGCGCCCGACGGCACTTACGCGTTCACTGCGGGCGGCGCGAACGCGCCGATCTTCCCGCGCTCGTCCAACAAGCCGCTCCAGGCCGCGGCGATGCTCAGGGCCGGGCTGTCGATCGAGGGTGAACTGCTCGCACTCGCCGCCGCCAGCCACTCCGGCGAGGACTTCCACGTCCAGGGGGTCCACGACATCCTCGACTACGCCGGCCTCACGGCGGACGACCTGCGCTGCCCGCCGTCGCTGCCGATCGACGAGCCGACCGCGCGGCGGCTGATCAGGTCGTGCCCGCCCGATACGGAGCCGGAGTCGCGGGTGCGGTTCAACTGCTCGGGCAAGCACGCGGCGATGCTGGCCACCTGCATCGCCAACGACTGGCCCACCGAGACCTACCTCTCCCCCGAGCACCCGCTCCAGGTGCACATCAGGCGCACCATCGAGGAACTCGCGCGGGAGCCGATCGCGGCGGTCGGCGTGGACGGGTGCGGCGCGCCCCTGTTCGCGCTGACCCTGGGCGGTCTCGCCCGGGCGTTCCGCACCCTGGTCCTCGCGGAGCCCGGCTCCCCAGAGCGCAAGGTCGCCGACGCGATGCGCAAATTCCCCGAGTGGACCAGCGGGACAACACGGGACGAGAACAAGCTGATGGCGTCGGTCCCCGGGCTGCTGCTCAAGTCCGGCGCCGAGGGCGTGGACGCGTTCGCGCTGCCGGACGGCACGGCCGCCGCGGTCAAGATCGACGACGGGAACGCCCGCGTCCGCACCCCGGTCACGGCCGCGATCCTGGCCCTGCTCGGCGCCCAGCCGCCCGCCGATCTCGCCACCTCGGTGGTGCTTGGCGGCGGCAGTCCCGTTGGCGTCATCCGGGCGACACGCCTCGTCTTATTTCCCGCGCTCGCCACCGCGCGCTCGGTGTTTCTTGGTTTACGCAGGCGTAACGACGTTGCTTCCTGCTGTAACGTCACGGCAGTTAGCCGGGGGTACAACACAGAGCATGGCACCTCAGACTCCTGAAGAACTCGCCGCCGCGGTCGAGCGGGACGGAATCGAGTTCATCTTCGCGATGTTCGTCGACATGCACGGCAAGCCGTGCGCCAAGCTCGTCCCCGTCGCCGCCCTCGACCAGACGCTTGAGGAGGGCGCGGGCTTCGCCGGCCACGCCGCCGGGCCAATGGGGCAGACGCCCGCCGACCCGGATCTCATCGCCATGCCGGATATCGCCACCTACACGCCGGTGCCGTGGCGGCCGGGCCTCGCGATCCTGATGTGCGACCCCCACGTCGAGGGCAAGCCCTGGCCCTACGCGCCGCGGGTCATCCTCAAGAACCAGCTCGCCGCGCTCGCCGACCGGGGCATGTCGCTGTACGCCGGCGCGGAGCCCGAGTACTTCCTGGTCAAGAAGGACGAGCATGGCCGCCTCCAGGTCGCCGACGAGCTCGACGACGCTGGACTGCCCTGCTACGACGCCAAGGGACTGACCCGCAACTACAACTTCCTGACCACGCTGTCTAAGACGATGAACGCCCTCGGCTGGGCCAACTACGCCAACGACCACGAGGACGGCAACGGCCAGTTCGAGCAGAACTTCCAGTACGCCGGCGCGATCACTACCGCCGACCGGATGATCATCTTCCGGTACATGGTGCACGCGCTCGCCCAGCAGCAGGGCATGCTCGCCACGTTCATGCCCAAGCCGTTCAAGGACCGCACCGGCAGCGGCATGCACCTGCACATGTCGCTGTGGGACGCGGCGGGGACCACGCCGCTGTTCCCCGACCGGTCCGACCCGCGCAAGCTCGGCCTGTCGGCCCTCGCCTATCAGTTCACGGCCGGCGTCCTCGCGCACGCGCCGGGCCTCACCGCCGTCACCTGCCCCACGGTGAACTCCTACAAGCGGGTGTCAGCGGGCGCGCCGCTGTCCGGTGCCGCCTGGGCGCCGGCCTTCGTTACCTACGGCGGCAACAACCGCACGCAGATGATCCGCGTCCCCGACGGTAACCGGATCGAGATCCGGCTCGTCGACGGACTCGCCAACCCTTACCTGGCGCTGACCGGGCTGCTCGCCGCCGGCCTGGACGGCGTCGACCGCCACCTTGACCCGGGCGAGCCGAACATGGAGAACCTGTTCGACCTCTCCCCAAGCGAGGTCAGCGGGCGCGGCATGGTCCAGCTGCCGGCCACGCTGGCGCACGCCGCCGACGAGCTTGTCGCCGACGCGGTGCTGCGCGAGGGGTTCGGCAAGGTGCCGGGCGGGACGTACGTGGACTACTACGCGGCCGTCAAGCGCGCCGAGTTCGCCGAGTACCACTCCGAGGTCTCCGCCTGGGAAGTCAGCCGGTACCTCACGCTCTGAGCGCTGCTCCGTACAATGAGCAGCGTGAGCGGAGACGGGACACCGACGGACATAGCTGGCGCCGGGGCAGAGCCCGGACTCTACGACGTTGACCGCTCCGCCCCGCTTGAGGCGACGCTGAACAGCGTGATCGCGCTGCGGGTCAAGGAGGCCAGGCAGCGCAAGGGCCTCCCGATGGGCCACCTGTCCGAGCAGACGGGCATCTCCAAGGGGATGCTGTCCAAGATCGAGAACGCGCAGGTCTCGCCTAGCCTGGCTACCCTGGCCAGGCTGGCGGAGGCGCTTGACACGCCGTTCACCGCGTTCTTCCGAGGGTTCGACGAGGAGCGGGACGCGGTCTTCGTCAAGGCCGGGCACGGCGCGGAGATCCGCCGGGAGGGGATCGCCGCGGGCCACCACTACCAGCAGCTCGGCACCATGCGCGGCCAGCACCGCCGGATGTCGCCGCAACTCGTGACGCTCACCGAGCGGGCCGAGGTCTTCCCGCTCTACCAGCACCCCGGCACCGAGTTTCTCTACATGCTGTCCGGCGTCATGGCCTACGGGCACGGACGAGCCGTCTACGTGCTAGAACCCGGCGACGCCCTTCAGTTCGACGGCGAGGCGTCCCACGGCCCCGTAGAACTGATCAAGCTGCCGATCCGCTTTCTCTCGGTGACCGCGATCGGCACGGTCCACGATCCCGCCTAGCTCGTGTCCTGTCGCTGGCGAGAACCAGCCGCCGGGTGCCCCCGGCAAGACGCAGGCTCGCCTCCGCGTAACCGGCCTTTGCCCCGTCGCGGGCGCTAGCCCTGTCGCCGCGGAGCGCGGAAAATGGGTTGCGGAGGGACGTGCGGCTGGGCGGTAATAGATCGTCCCTGACGACTTTCTCCAGGAGGTACTCGCGATGCGTGCGGCAACTGCTCTGCGATGCGTCCCGACCCGACTCCTGGAGCAATTGTCCCTTGCATACACTCAACCTCGGAATCCTGGCACATGTTGACGCGGGCAAGACCAGCCTGACCGAACGGCTCCTGTTCGAGGCTGGCGCCATCACCGAGCTTGGCAGCGTCGACGCCGGCACCACCCGCACCGACTCGATGGACATCGAGCG
>JAWWPV010000154.1:0-5097 GCA_033854775.1 Trebonia sp. | reverse complement strand
TGACGTGCCCTACATGATGCCCACGGGGTCGAGGGCGTCGAGGGCGACGCGGAGGGGAGCCTCGGGATCCCGGGCGATGTGCACGCGATCATCGAAGATCATTACCTCGCGCGCGGTTTCGCCGTACGCGGGCCACGCGACCTGGCCGGCGCCGGCCGGGTCGCCGTACCGCATAAACGATGCGAGAGCCGCCGACATCACGCCGGCCAGCTCATGAGCCGCCTCGTTGTCTCGCGAGAACGCCACGAGCCCGTCGTTGCCGAAGAACAGTGCTATTCCGGCGCAGTGCGGCGCCCCCAGCGGGCGCAGCACCGGGCTCGCCCACTCGAAGCGATACAGGTACGTTGCCCCGCCCGACAACGTGCGCAGCAAGGCGACCTGCTCCAGCGGGCGCCGGAACCAGATGTCGCTGAGCAGCCGTCGCACGAGAACGGCATCCGGCTCGCCGGGGAACAGCGACCGCCTGACTGCGGTCACCTCCGACACGCCCGGCCCGAGCCGGGCCTCGATACCGGCCAGCCCGCCCGCGGCGGGATCAAAGCCGGCCGGGATATCCTCAGCCTGCCCGGCCCGGAACAGTTCCGGAATCGGCACGTCGGCCACGATGTCCTCGCTGCTGAACAGCGCGACCTCATCGAGCGTCCACCCGGCCAGGAGCGGAACGGGCGAGCCGTGGCCGGCCTCCCACGAGGCGCGCGGCTGATCGGTGAACACGACGCCGTCGACGACTGGGCCGATCGCCAGCGGCGAGCTGAGCCCAGGATTCACGCGCGACTCCGCTGCGAGCATGTCCTCCATCGTCGCGTCGAAAAGCACCGTGGCATCCGTGCCGCCTAGCTCGTGGATGAACGCGAGCGCGTACGCGTTCGCTGTCTCCGCACTGCCCGCGGACAAGGCGAAGCCGCTCTCGCAGACGGCACGGTGGAATAGGCCCCGTGCGGCATCCATGACCATGAGCAGCGACACCTTGGCTGCCCCGCCGGACTCGCCGGCGATGGTGACATTGTCCGGGTCACCGCCGAAGGCGGCGATGTTGTCCCGGACCCATTCGAGCGCGGCGACCAGGTCGAGCAGGCCGGCGTTGCCGGAGCCGGCGTACTCGGCTCCGGCGATCTGGTCGAGGTAGAGGAATCCGAACGCGTTCAGCCGGTGGGTCACCGAGACGAACACCACGTCGTGCTCACCCGCGAACGCCTCCCCGTCGAAGGCGGGCTGGCCGGCCTGCCCGAAAACGTAGCCACCGCCGTGCATGAAAAACAGCACCGGCCGCCTGCGCCCGTCGGCGCTCGAGGGCGTCCACACGTTGAGCGTGAGGCTGTCCTCGCTGAGCGCTGGGGCGTACGGCTCGCCGAGCATCGCGGCGAACTTCTTCGGTGCGCGCAGATGGCCGGCGTCGGGTAGCTGCGGTGCGCGGTATCGCCAGCGGTCCGCGGGCCTGATCCCGCCCCACGGAACCACCGGGCGCGGTGGCTTGAATCGCAGCTCGCCGACCGGCGGCGCCGCGTAGGGTACCTCGGCGAACAACTCGATGCCGGGAGCGGAGCGGCCCTGCACGCGGCCCGCGCGGGTTTCGGCAATGGGCGGGACGGTCATGTGATCACTTCCTCTTGATCTGGCGAATCCAGGCGGCCGAGATCGTGGCTAGTAGTGGAGCTGGGTCGGGTCCGGTGATGAGAAGTGCGAGGTGATGCTCACGCCCTTGAGGCCCTTAGCCGCGTAGAACTGCTCGGGGCCGATAGTGACCGGCACGAACCAGGCCAGGTCGACGACCCGCCGCTCGACGGCGGCCCACGCCGTGGACAGGGCGGCCTTCGAGGTCTGCGCCCTGGCGGTGGCCAGCAGGTGCGTGAGCTGAGGGTCGGCGCTGCCGAAGATGTTGAACAGGCCGGCGTTCGCGTTGAGCAACTGGGTCGACTCGAGGAACATCGGCTGCGCGTCATACTCCATCGCGAAGGCAGGCACCTTCTTGCCCAGGAGCGGGCCGGCGAAGTCGGACGTGCTTGCCGCCGCGTTGATCTTGGCCTGCACGCCGATCTTCGCCCAGTCGGACGCGATCGCCTGGGCGACCTCGACGCCGTCTCCGTACGTGGCGGTCGCGGTGATGGTCAGGCTGAACCCGTTCGGGTAGCCGGCCTGCGCCAGGAGCGCCTTCGCCTTGGCTGGATCGTAAGGGTAGTGGTTCTTCGAGGCCGGGTCGAAGCCGTCGTCGGCATAGGCGTCGTCCGAGATCTCGCTGGTGGGATCACCATAGGCGCCGAAGAGTGCCTCACTGATCGCCTTGCGGTCGATCGCGTAGTTGAGGGCCTGCCGGACCTGCTGCTTGGCGAGCGCGGGCACGACCTGTCCGCTGCGGTCGTCCAGATCGAGGCCGTACCACGCGGCTGGCACCGAGTACACCGTCAGGGCGCTGCTGCCGGCCGCCTGCCCCACCGTCGACGGTGAACCGTCGACGAACGCCACCTGGCCGGACTTGAGGGCGTTGTACGCGGTCTGCGGATTCGGGATGACCCGCACCGTGAACGTCTTGAAGTGGACAGCCTTCTTATCCCAGTAGTGCGGATTCGGGACGTAGGTGTAGTGGTCGTTCGCCACGGTCTGCGACTTGTCGAGCCTGTAGGGCCCCGCTCCGTCCGTCGACGTTCCGAGCGCCTTCGGGTTGGCCAGGCCGTCCGGGCCGACGATCGACCCGACCAGGAACCGCTGGGTGAGAACCTGGGCGATCGCGGGGTCGGGCTGGGCGAGCTGGAGCGTGACGGTGTGCTCGTTCGTGGCCTGCGCCGATTTCACCAGGTTGGCGTAGGTCGCCACGACCGCTCCCGTCGACTTCTTCGCGCGTTCGATCGACTTGACGACCGTCTCGGCGGTCAGCGGCTGACCGTCGCTGAACTTCGCGCCGGAGCGCAGGGTGAGCTGGAACCTGGTCAGCGTGCGGTCGGTGTACTTCCACGATGTCGCGAGCCCCGGCGTGAGCGACCCGTCGCCGTTCATGGTGATGAGCGGAGCGTAGGCGAGGTCGGTGTAGACGAGGCCTTCCGGGGTGTTTGCGCCCTGCGTGGGATCGAGGGATGCCGGGCCGGCGTTCATCGCGATCGTGATCGAGTCGGCCGCGCTGGCTCCTGATCCGCTGCTCGAGCCGCATCCGGCCAGCGCGATCGCACTGGCCAGCGCGACTGCCGCGGTGATCGGCTTCGCTGCGTTGTGGTGCATTGCTGCTCTCCTCTGAGAGGTGGAATTCTCCTTCTACGCGCGTAGATCCTTGGGCGCGCCCCCCCGCCCGCGCATAGCGATCAGCCGGGCCAGGGTTCCGCCTCGACCACGCCCTTGTGCAAGATGAAGCAGTTGTACGGCCGGGCATCGAGGGTCCGGACGACGGCCTGAACGGCTCGTGTCCGGTCGTAGAAGTCGAGCCGGGAGACGACCGAGAACTCGAGGTCAGCCGGATGAACCCGCCGGGCGAGCTCGAGCACTTCCTGCTGGCCGGCGGTCGGCGCCTCGGTGTCGGCGGCCATCCTCTCCAAAGGGGACCGGACGAACGTGTCGAGCGGGATGACCCGGAGGATTGCGCCGATCGCGCGCGTCACCGTGACATCGCCGAGCTGTACGACGGGCCGGCCGGAACTGAACGCGGGGTAGTTGCCGTCGACCACCGCGATCTGGTCGCCGTGCCCCATTTCGTCGAGGAGCTTGAGCAGGTCCCCGCCGAGCAGTGGATCGATTCCGATGAGCATGCTGTCCTTTTCGTTTCTGGTCTTCGGCTGGCCGGGTGCCGTCACATGGCGGGGATCGGATCGAGCGCGTCGAGCGCCTTCCTGACCTCGCTCTCCGGGTCGATCCGCACTCCGGAGGTCTCGTCGAACACCATGACGGCGCGGTGGTCTCCGGTGTACGGCGCCCACTCTCCCCCGTCCGCGCCGTTCGGGTCACCCGTCGCGGCGAAGGCGGCCAGGGCGCTCGACATCGCCCGCGAGGTCGTCTCGGCCGACGCGAACCCGCGCGTCGCGTAGAGCCGGTCCACATTGCCGAAGAACAGCCCGATGTCGCTGCTGTGCGGGGCCCCGAGCGGCCTTATCCGCGGGCTCACCCAGTCGAACTCGTACAGGTAGGTTCGCTGGCCTGCCGCAGCGCGCAGCAGGGCGAGCCTGATCGCCGGCCAGCGGAAAAACAGCACGCCCGCCAGCGCGACGGCGAGGTCCGCGTCGTCCATCGAAGGATTGAGAGCCCGCTCAGCGACGACCAGGGCGCCGGGGTTCCCGCCCGGGATGAATCGCCCGAGGCCCGCGAGACCCGCCTCGCGATCGACCAGCTTCGGGAGTCCCGCACCGAAGTCGTGCCGGAAGGCGGCCGGCGCCTCGACATCGAGATCGAGATCCGCCGTGGCGAACACCGTCACCTCGTCGTGTGTCCAGCCGGCCATGAGCGGGACCGGCGAGCCCGCGCCCGATTCCCAGATCGCCAGCGGCGCGTCCATGAGGGAGACACCGTCGATCACCGGACCGGGCCTGGTCAGGGTGGGATCGCTGCGCTCGATTCGCGCCTGGGCGGCCAGTAGCTGCTCGACGGGCGCGTTCACCAACGCCGGGACGCCCCCGCCGCCGAGCTCGTCGATGAGAGCGCGCGCGTACGCATCCGCGTGCTCGACCGTGTTGGCCTTCAGCGCGACTCCGCTCTCGCACACCGCGCGGTGGAAGAGCCCGCCGGCCGCGTCCATGACCATCAGCGTGGACACCTTGGCGCCGCCGCCGGACTCACCCACGATCGTCACGTTGCCGGGGTCGCCGCCGAACGACGTGATGTTGTCGCGCACCCACTGGAGGGCGAGCACGATGTCGAGCATCCCGGCGTTTCCCGAGCCCGCGTACTCGCTGCCGCCGCTTCCCGCCAGGTGCAGGAACCCGAAGGCGTTCAGCCGGTGCGTGACCGCGACGAAGACCATGTCGTGCTGTCTGGCGAAGCTCTCCCCGTCGTAGCTCTCCGACGCGGCGTGCCCGACGGTGAACCCACCGCCGTGGATCCAGAACAGCACGGGGCGCCTGCGGCCGTCGGCGGCCGACGGGGTCCACACGTTCAGCGTGAGACAGTCCTCGTCCATCCCCTTGG
>JAWWPV010000153.1:0-2826 GCA_033854775.1 Trebonia sp. | reverse complement strand
CACCGCCGCGAGCCGTTAAACCACGTCCGCGTTTGGTTGCTTATTCTCACGGTCAGACTGAACGGTGGTACGCCGACCACCTCAGCAGTCCGATGTCGGCCACCATGTTCACGTGACGCCGCATGGCCTGACGCGCGCCGGGCGCGTCCCCGCGCCGGATGGCCTCCAGGATCCGATGGTGGGCCCGCAGCGAACGGCGAGGGCGTCCCGGCTCGCCGAGTGAGGTGTGCCGGGTCTCACTGATCGGCTCCGCGAGACCAGCCATGAAGTCTGCGAGCAGCGGGCTTTGGGCCGCGCGGGTGACCGCCTCATGAAACAGCCGGTCGCCCTCCTCGCCGAAGCCGTCCGCATCGATGTCGGCGGCCATAAAGTCGAGAGCCTGGCTCATCGCCGCGATGTCTTCCTCGGTCCGGCGCGTCGCGGCCAGCGCGGCCAGTTGCGTTTCCAGCGCCTCCCTGGCCTCAAGGATGGCGGGCAGCCGATGCCGCTGCGTCATCAGCCCCATGAGGTGGCCTGACTCATTCGGGAGCGACCTGAGGTATATGCCATCGCCGTGCCGAACTTCCAGCGTCCCGCGCACCTCGAGCGCGATCGTGGCCTGGCGGACCGATGCCCTGCTGACTTTCAGTGCCTCCGCGAGATCGCGCTCTGACGGCAGGCGGCTGCCCACCCGCAGCCCGGTGACCTCGACATAATCGATCAGCCTGGCGGCGAGCTGCTCGTAGAGCCGACGCCGGTCAGGGGCGCGAAGGGCCTCGGTGCTCGGCCGGCTGGCCCGCTGGCTCGCTGGCATCGTGTCGCGTCGCCTCATCCCTACCGTTGACACCCTCCGACTGCGAGTTTATCGTTCGGGCTACTGGCTCAGCCACTTAGTGTTTGTCGCTCCAGCTCCAGCCCACCAGCCGAGGGACGAGATGACCACTTTCCTTGTGACCATCGGCATTGGGCTCTCCACGGCAGCGATCTTGTCGCTGTCAGCGGTCGCGTTCACGCTTGAGTACGCGGTCAGCCGCATCGCGAACTTCGCCCACGGCGAGTTCCTGACCATCGGCGCCTACGCCGCCTATTCCGGGCAGGCGATCTTCCACCAGAACGTCATCGCCGCGGCGGCGATCGCCGCGGCCGCGGGGGCGGCCGCCGGGCTGGCCCTGAATGCCGGGCTCATCGAGCAGTTCCGTGGGCGCAGCGCCATCACTGTCTTCATCGCGACGCTCGGGGTCGCGATCATCGTGGAGAACGTGCTCGTCATCATCTACGGAGCGGAGAACGTCACCTACGGCTTCGGCCAGGGCTCGCTCCACCACGTCGGGCCGTTCCTGTGGACCACCTCAGACATCGAGGTGATCATCTCGGCGCTGGCCGTCGCCGGCCTGATCTACCTGCTGCTGCAGCGAACTCGCTTCGGCAAGGCGGTCCGGGCGATTTCGCAGGACAGGGCGCTCGCCCTGGTGAGCGGCGTCCCCGCGCGGCGGATCATCATGCAGACCTGGGCCCTCGCCGGCGCCGTCGCAGGCTTTGCCGGGTTCGTGCTGGCCGACACGATAGGCACCTTCGGTCCCACCCTCGGCTTCAGCTTCCTCCTGCTCACCATCACGGCCACCGTGGCCGGGGGAATCGGCCGGCCGTACGCGACCTTCGGCGGCGCCCTCATCGTGGGGCTCGTTATCCAGGTCGCTGGCACCTACACCAGCTCTGCCTACGAACTCGTGTTCGCCTTCCTCCTCTTGGTGCTCCTGATGCTGTTCCGGCCGAGCGGCGTGTTCGTCCGGCGCAGCGCGGTAGCAGTGCGTGCCTGATGTACTGGGTCAGCGTTTTCACCGAAGCGGCCATCTTCGCCATCCTCGCCCTCGGCCTTGACGTGATCTGGGGCTGGGGCGGTGACTTTGACCTGGCGTTCTACGGGTACCTGGCCCTGGGCAGCTACCTCACCTTCGTGCTCACGATCGGCAGGCCGACACCGCCGGTCGAGTACATCCTCGGCTGGCATCTCCCGGTCCTGGCCGCGATCGTGGTGGCCATGGTCGTCGTGGTAGGCCTCGCGGCCGTCATCGGGGCGGTCGCCCTGCGGAACCTGCGCGACATCTACTTCGCCGTGACGACGCTGGGCGCGGTGAGCGCGCTGTACCTCATCGTCGAGAACTACACCCCGCTGTTCGACGGCTACAACGGTGTCTACGGGCTGGTCAACCCGGGGCAGTCGGCCCTGGACCTGACCTACAACGGCTACCGCATCGTCTTCCTGGTGATCGTCCTCGCCCTGCTCTTCCTGGCTTACCTCCTGGTGCAGCGGCTGTCGCGGAGCCCATTCGGCCGGATGCTGCGCTCGGTACGCGAGGATGAGCGTGCCGCCGCCGCGTACGGACGGCAGGTGTTTCTGGCGAAGTACCGCGCCTACCTGTTCGGTGCGGCGCTGGCCGGCCTGACCGGTGGCCTTTTCGCCATCTTCATCGGCGCGTTCAACCCGTCGGCCTGGACACCGCAGGAACTCCTGGTGATCTACGCGGCCATCCTGGTCGGCGGCCGCGGGAACCCGCGCGGCGTCATCCTCGGCGTGTTCGTCGTCTACATAGGCCTCATCGAGCTCACCCGCTTCCTGCCCTCGCCGGCGTCACGACCGGACTTCGGCCCGGCGATGCGCCAGATCCTCATTGGCCTGATGATCGTCCTGATGCTCAGGTTCCGGCCGGACGGGATCTTCCGGGAGCGGCCCGGGCTGGACCGCGCGGAGGGACTGGCCGGCCGGGGGCCGTCGAGGCCGGTCGGTGCCCTCGCCACCGCCTCAGCCGGTTCCGCGGACGCCACGCCGCCGCCGGCCACGCCGGCCCC
>JAWWPV010000152.1:0-2670 GCA_033854775.1 Trebonia sp. | reverse complement strand
ACGCCGAGGAAGGACCTGATCATCTCAGTGACGAAGGCATGGTCGTCCGCCTGCGGCAGCCCGGACACGGTGACCGTGCCGACCACGCCGACATCCCTGATGCGGATCGGGAAGGCGCCGCCGTGCGCCGCGAACAGCCGTGGCTCGACCCCCAGTGCCTCGTCCAGCGCGGTCCCGCTCGACGCGAGCCGTTGGCCCACGAGGTAGGACGCGGCGGCGAAACGGTTGACCACGTTGACCTTGCGCTCGATCCACGAGTCGTTCTCGGCGGTGGTGCCCGGCAGGGCGACGTGAAACAGCTGATGGCCGTGGCGCCGGATGTCGATCGTGACCGGCAGCGCCCGCTCGATCGCGGCCGCCACCATCGCACTGCCAAGCCGCCACGCGTCCGCGTTGTCGAACCGGGTGAAGACGAGCCGCTTTTCCTGGGCCTCGAGCGAGGCGATCAACGAATGCTGGTCGTCGTTCATGCGTTCTGCCGGGCCTGCGCCAGCACCGTGTCCATCGTCTCCATGATTGAGATGGTCTCGTCGAGTGGCATCAGCGGGCTCTCCACGTCACCGGCGGCCAGCCGGCGCGCGACCTCGTCGGCCTGGTGACGCAGGCCCCGGCCCTCGTGCACGGACTCGACGCGGGTAGGGGCGCCGTTCCTCGGCACGAGCGTCACGGCCGCCGGAGCGTAAAAGTCGCCCTCGACCTCGATCCTCGCGTCGCTGCCGACGATCGCGGCCCTGGTCGGGCTCTTCCCCCGCAAGGTGCACGTCAGCACGGCCTGGGCGCCGCTGTCGTAGCCGAACAACATGGACGTCTGCGCGTCCACGCCGGTGAACGCCGGGTCGCTCATGGATACGATCCGGCTCGGTGTGCCGAGGACCATCGACGCGAACGACACCGGGTACACGCCGAGGTCCAGCAGCGCGCCGCCGCCCAGTTCCGGTGCGAACAGCCGGAACCCGGCATCCTCAGCGAACCACTGCCCGTGGTCCGCGGTCACGGTGACGACGTCGCCGAGCACGCCCCGCGCGAGCCAGTCCCGGATGATGCCCACGTGCGGCAGGAAGCGGGTCCACATCGCCTCCATGGCGAACAGCCCTTGCTCTCTCGACACCCGGACGATGTCGCGGGCCTCGGCGGCGCTCATCGTGAACGGCTTCTCGACCAGCACGTGCTTGCCGGCCCGCAGCGCGAGGATCGCGTTGTCGTGGTGCATCGGGTGGGGCGTCGCCACGTAGATCACGTCGACGTCCGGGTCGGCCGCGAGCGACTCGTAGCTTGCGTGCCTGTTCGCGATGCCGAAGTCGTCCGCGAAACGGTCCGCGGATCCCTGGCTGCGCGACCCGACCGCGACGGCAACGCCGGAATCGGTCAGCCGGAGGTCGGTCACGAACGTGCTCGCGATCCCGCCCGTTCCGAGGATTCCCCACCGCACGGGGGTGCCTGCCACGTCTTTTCCCTCCGCCGGCCGGTATCGGTGATCAGTGTAAAGGCCGTGGCCTGCGGCTCGCCTACCATGCGGTGATGACGACGCGACTGGCATCGGATGAACCGCACATCCTCCGCTCGGAGACCATTGGCGACGCGTGGTTCGCCGTGGCGGGCCGGATTGCGGCCCGTGGCGTGCCCAGCCGGTACGACGAGCAACCGATCCGAGAGATCTCGCTGGTCACCCTCGCGGTCGCGCGGCCGGATCCGGACGACGAGATCATTGCCAGGCACGCAGAACCGGAGCGGCTGGCCTGGATGCATGCCAACTTCACCGACCACTCGCGGGTGGCGGCCCTCGGCGATGCGGACAGCTACGCCACACGGTTGTTCGACTACGAGCACTCCGGCCGGGACCAGGTCACATGGGCGATCGACCGGCTCCGCGCGGACCCGGCATCGCGTTCGGCGACGATCACGACGCTTCAGCCGCATAGTGACACGACGTACATCCCGTGCGTCAGCACGCTCGACTTCTGGCTGCCCGGCGGCGCCGTGGAACTGGTCGTGTATGCGCACAGCATCGACTTCGGTGCCAAGGGCTATGGCAACCTGGTCGAACTGGCTTCATTGCAGCGGCATGTCGCGGACGCGCTCGGGCTGCCCGTCGGCCGGTTGCTGATGATCGTCAAGTCGGCTCACGTGTACGAGACCGACCTGGCGTACATCAAGCGCGTACTGGCCGGTGCCAGCCGGCCAAATGGTTGACGGCGCCGCTGATGACCATGCGATACGAAGGCAAACGCCAAGCCTCTGAATATGGCCGGGCTGCCTTCCCTGGGTGCACTCCCCCGTGGCGGCGGGGTTTGTGGTCCGGGGCGAGCCGGTTTGGTCCGCCATGAATCGGATCGGTTCGTCCCGGACTCTTTTTGGCCTTCCCCAGCCAGGGCCGTCTTCCCGACTCAGCGCCTCTTGCTGTTATCAGGTCAGACGGGCAGGAGAGCCCGCTGCGCCACCGCAATCACTGTTACCCGGCGTCCCGTGCGGCCCGCGGGCCTGTTCCAGCAGGGTGGGCGCTCTGAGGCGGCGGCACCTGGTCAGCCGGCAGCGGTGCGCAGGTCGATGCCGCGGCGGTCCGCGTCGGCGGCCACGATCCGGGCGGCCAGCTGGGCCAGCAGCTGGCGGTCAGCGTCCGGCAGCCCGGCGGTAAACGTCTCAATCCGCGCGGTGAAGCTCACGGCGACCTGC
>JAWWPV010000151.1:0-6651 GCA_033854775.1 Trebonia sp. | reverse complement strand
GGAGGAGATCTTCGGCCCGGTGCTGTCGGTGATCCCGTTCAGCGACGAGGAGGAGGCGCTGCGGATCGCCAACGACACCGAGTACGGGCTGGCCGCCACGGTCTGGACCAGCGACATCAAGCGGGCGATGCGGCTGACCAAGGCCATCAGGGCCGGGACCGTCGGCATCAACGGCTACCAGCTGGAGCCGCACGCGGCCTTCGGCGGCTACCGGCAGTCCGGGCTCGGCCGGGAGGGCGGCCGGGCCGCTGTCGAGTCCTACACCGAGCTCAAGACCGTCCTGCTGCCGTTCACCGACGACATGATCTGACATCCTCCGCGCCATATGCGTGGCCGTAGAGGCCGCGGAGGGCGACAGCGCCCAGGTGGGTGCGGGTTGTTGGACCGGCTCCGTGGTTGGTGACGGTCTCTGCCGCGTCCTGGGCAAGCGCTCCGGGCACGTGGCGGGCGGCGAGGGCGTGGCGGAGGTCGCTTATGCCCTGGGAGGTTGCTCTACCGGCGGCGGAATGCCGCACTGAGCGCCGGCGTGTAGTTCCACATGTTGTCGGCGACATTGATCGTGACCCCCGGGGGGACGATCTCGTCGATGCGGTCGAGCAGATCGCTGGGCAGGTCGGTCCCGTCGGCGGCGAGGTAGGTGTCCAGGTGTTCCATGGTGCGCGGGCCGATGATCGCGGAGGTGACCGCGGGGTGGCGGGTGACGAACGCGATCGCCATCTGGATGAGGGTCATCCCGGCCTCGTCGGCCAGTGCGCCGAGGGCATCGGCGGCGTCGAGCTTTGCCGCGTTCGCGGGGTTGGCGGCGTCATAGAGCGCGGGAAAGCGCTGCGCGCGAGCGGCGGAGCCTGGCCCGCTGACCTGCTGGCCCTTGCGGTATTTGCCCGACAGCCAGCCGCCGGCCAGCGGGCTGTAGGTCAGGACGCCCATTCCGTGGCGCAGGCAGGTCGGCAGCACGTCGTATTCAATGGCGCGGGTCAGCATGGAGTAGGGGGGCTGCTCGGTGCGGAACCGTCCGTGGCCGCGGCGGTCGGCGGTCCACTGGGCCTCGACGATCTCAGAGGCGGGGACCTTTGACGCGCCGAAGGATCGGATCTTGCCGGCCTGCACGAGGTCAGACAGGGCGCCGAGGGTCTCGTCGATATCGGTGTCCGGATCGGGAACGCCCACCTGGTAGAGGTCGATCCAGTCGGTCTGAAGCCGGCGCAGCGAGCCCTCGACCGCTTCGGTGATCCACCGCCGCGACGCTCCGCGATGGTTGGGGTCGCCCTGGCCGAAAGGAACGCCGAACTTGACGGCGAGCACCACGCTCTCGCGCCGTCCGCCTGCTAGCCCCTTGCCCAGGATCTCTTCTGACTCGCCGGCGGAATAGCCATCGGCGGTGTCGATGAAGTTGATCCCGGCGTCCAGCGCCTTGTGGATGATCTGGACCGCGTCGTCGTGATCGGGGTTGCCGAACGCGCCGAACATCATCGCGCCCAGGCACAGCTGGCTGACCTTGACGCCGGTGCGTCCCAGAGGCCGGTAGTCCATGAAGAAGCTCCTTGAGCCGCCGCTAGTCAGTCGCGGCAGGCGGGCGGGATTCAGTTCCGCCTAGAATCGGATAACCTATCCACATCTACCGTAGCGGATACCGGATAGCCTGTCCACTTGGAGTCCCGATGCCCCCGGACCAGTTCCCGGCACCCACAAGACGAGCCGACGCCGAGCGCAACCGCGAGAAGATCCTCGCGGCCGCCCGTAGCGCATTCGCCGACCCGGAGGGCGAGATATCGATGGCCGAGATCTCGCGACGCGCGGGAGTCGGCATGGCGACTCTGTACCGCAACTTCCCCGGACGCCGAGAGCTCCTCGAGGCCCTCTACACCGACGAGGTCAACGCCATCTGCAAGGCCGCCGGGACCGTCGACGGCGAGACGCCCGGAGCGGTTCTCACGGCTTGGCTGCACCGGTTTTTCGCCTTTAGCGCCAGCAAGCGCCACATCGCCTCCGAACTGCTCGAGCACACGGACCGCAGCAACCCCCTCTTCGACAACAACCGCGCCCGGGTGATCGCCGCCGGCCGACCGCTCCTCGCCGCCGCGCAGCGCGCTCGCGAGGTCCGCGACGACCTCGCCCTCGAGCAGGT
Organism: Trebonia sp.; assembly: GCA_033854775.1. Classification (GTDB taxonomy): domain Bacteria; phylum Actinomycetota; class Actinomycetes; order Streptosporangiales; family Streptosporangiaceae; genus Trebonia. Next base: position 4,526 of record JAWWPV010000151.1, on the reverse strand, counting down.
CCTCGACATGGTCATCGCCATCGCCGCGATCCACGGCGACGCCCGCTACCTCGAGCCAATCCTCCAGGCCGCACTCGACGGCCTGTGCCCCCCGACCGACGTGAAGCCCGCATAGGACGAGGTGGCACGCCGCTTCGAGTACAAGCCTCCCGCTGACCAGCACCGACTTGGCTGCTCGTCCACGCGGGCACGATCTGAGTGTTGCGCCACCCAACGCCTATGCGCTTGGCCATGAATGTCACGTCTGTGCAGTCGGGAGGAGCCTGCGGTGATCCCACGAGGCGATCCGGGCCGGTTCCACGATGTACCCGACCCGCTTGCGCGCGGCGTGGGCCACGTAGTGGCCTGCTCATCCGCCTGCCCCGGTGCCCTCGGAAGCAGGGCCATCGGCCGCGGCGCCCTCGGCCCCATGGCCAGCGGAACCGGCGGCGGGAGCTGCGAACCCGATGGTCTCGGTGGCCAGGGCCAGGGTGTCCTCGCAGGTGAAGCCGATCTCGGGCGGCACCGCGGTGAACACCGGATCCAGTGCCCGGCGCACCGACTCCAGCGTCCACATGCCGTCGGCCGAGCCATGATCGGCGGCCATGAAGACCGCCCGGATCCGGGGCGGGGCCAGCACCGCCGCGACGCCGCCGTGCACGACGAACACCTCGCCGTTGATCCCGGCCGCCGCCGGGCCCGCCAGGTACACCACGAGCGGCGCGACGTGCCCGGGGGCGAGCGGGTCCACCGCGCCGTCGGGCGGCCCGCCCATCAGGTCCGCGGTCATGCTGGTCCGTGCCCGGGGGCAGATCACGTTGGCCCGCACCCCGTAGCGGCCGCAACTGCGCGCGGTGGTGATCGTCAGCGCGGCGATCCCGGCTTTGGCCGCGGCGTAGTTGGGCTGGCCGGGGGAGCCCAGCAGGAACGCCTCGGACGAGGTGTTCACGATCCTGGCGTAGACCGGGGCGCCGGCCCGCTTGCTCGCGTCCCGCCAGTGCGCGGTGGCGAGGCGGGTGGTCACGAAGTGACCGCGCAGGTGCACTCGGATGACGAGATCCCATTCCTCGGCGGACATGGTGAAGATCATCCGGTCCCTGAGCACCCCGGCGTTGTTGACCAGGATGTCCAGCCGGCCGTACGCGCCGAGGGCCGACGCCAGGAGTCCCTGGCCCGTCGCCCACTCGCTGACGTCCCCGGCGGACACGACCGCCTCCCCGCCGCCGTCCCGTATCTCGGCGGCCACGGCCTGCACCGCGTCGCCGGGCAGATCGTTGAGCACCAGCCTCGCCCCGGCCCTGGCCAGGGCGAGCGATTCCGCCCGGCCCAGCCCGTTGCCCGCGCCGGTCACGACCGCTGTCCTGCCGTCCAGGGGCAGCAGGTCATCCATGACAGGGCCTCCTTCGGTCAGTAGCCAGGCCCGCTGAGGACCCCTCCATCGGCGATGAACTCGCTGCCGGTCGAGTAGGACGAGTCGTCGGAGGCCAGGAACGCCACCAGCCGCGATATCTCGGCTGGCTCGCCGAACCGGGACAGGGGCATCGACTTGACGAAGGCCTCGGCATCGACGTGCTCGAAGGTCCCGGCCGCGTCGAGGGCCAGCCTGGTGAGCACCCCGCCCGGGTGCACCGAGTTGACCCGGATGCCGAGCCGGCCGAGTTCCTGCGCGGCGACCTTGGTCATCCCGCGGACCGCGAACTTGCTGGCGCTGTAGGCCGAGAGCCCGGCCGCCCCGGTGAAGCCCTCGATCGAGGAGATGTTGATGATCGACCCCCCGCCGGCGGCGGTCATGGGGCCGATCACCGCCTTCATGCCCAGCCAGCAGCCGATCGCATTCACTTCGAGGACCTGCCGGAAGTCGGCGAGCGTCATGTCAGCGATCCGGGCGAACTTCAGCACCCCCGCGTTGTTGACGAGCACGTCGAGCCTGCCGAAGGCGTCCAGCGCCGCCGCGACCGCCGCGTCCCAGTGCGCCTCGCTGGTCACGTCGTGGTGCACGTACCGGCAGGATTGCCCGCCAAGCCCGGCGGCCACGGCCGAGCCCTTGTCGTCGAGCACGTCGCCGAGGACCACCCGGGCTCCCTCGGCCACGAAGTGCCGGACGTGCGACTTGCCCATGCCCCTGGCGCCCCCGGTGATGAGCGCGACCTTGCCCTCCAGCCGCCCCATGCGCCCTCCGGTCCCGATTTACCAAACGCTTGCTTGGTATGAGGGTAACAGTCTCAGGGCCGGGTGACAGCCCGCGAATGACCGCAGGGCACGCCGGTCTGCTGCGGCCAGCCGGGCCGGAGGGCACGCCGATCTGCGGGCGGCCAGCCGGGGGCCGGAGGGCGCCCCTGGCCGTCAGGCCGAGATCCCGTCGAAGAGCAGGCGGAGGAACCCGTCCACGACCTGGCCGGTGCTGTAGCCGCTGCCTGTCCAGCTCCATTGCGCGGGGATCCACAGCACATCCCGGAGCAGCCGGTAGGTGAGCTTCGCGTCCAGGTCGGTGCGGAAGCTCCCCGACTCCTTGCCGAGGTCCAGCTGGGTGATCCAGGTGCGCTCGATCTCGCGCAGCGCTGTGCGCAGGTAGGCGAACCGGGATTGGGTGCTGAAGTAGCTCCAGTCGTTCTGCAGCATCGCCAGCGCGGCCCGGTGCCGGGACAGGGTCCGGCTGGTCGAGCAGACGATCTGCTCCAGCACGGCGCGCGGCCCCCCGCCGGACTCGACCGCTGCGCGGTAATCGGCGAGCACCTCGTTGATGAAGCCGGACAGGAGTTCGTCGGCGATCGACTCCTTGGAGTCGAAGTGGTAGTACAGGCTCCCGGACAGGATCCCGGCGGCATCCGCGATCTCCCGCACGGTCGTGGCCCGGTAGCCCTTGCGGGCGAACAGATCGCCGGCCAGCAGGACCATCTGGCTGCGGCGCTCGGACGGGATGGCGCCGTCGGCTGCCGCAGGGCCCGCGGATCCCGCCCGGCTGCCGCCCTGGCCCTTCCTCGTGGTCGTCACGGCATCAGTATCGCAGCCCCGGGCAAGCCCTACCGAATGCTTGCTCGGCTAGCATCCGGCTGGCCGGCCGGCCAGCTGCGGCGGCTTGCGCAATCGCACTGAAACCTGTTCTATTTTACCGACGGCGATCGCCGTGCGCTAGGTGGGCCAGGAGGTGGGTCATGCGGGCCGCAGTGCTCCATTCGATCGACGACGGCAAGATCGTCATCAGCGACGACGTCGTGGCTGTGGGACCTGGTCCGGGACAGGTCCGGATCCGCGTCCGGGCGGCGGGGGTGTGCCACTCGGACCTCTCCGCCCGCAATGGCGGGCTGCCCCAGCCGGTGCCGGCGATCCTCGGTCATGAGGCGGCGGGTGACGTGATCGAGGTCGGCGACGGCGTCACCGGCCTCGCCGCCGGGGACCGGGTCATCGTCAACTGGCTGCCGCCCTGCGGAAACTGCGCCTCCTGCGTGCGCGGTGAGCCGCATCTGTGCATGACGCACGTCATCGCGGCCTACCTCGAACCGCGCTTCCTGGTGGGGGGCACCCCGGCGTTCGGGATGGCCGGCTGCGGAGCGTTCGCCGAGGAGATGGTGGTCCCCCAGGAGGGCGCGGTGAAGATCCCTCCCGACGTCCCCTACGAGGTGGCTGCGCTGGTCGGCTGCGGCGTGATGACCGGTGTCGGCGCGGTGATCAACACTGCGCGGGTCGAGCCCGGCGCGAGCGTCGCGGTCATCGGCTGCGGGGGTGTCGGTATCGCGGCGATCCAGGGGGCACGGCTTTCCGGCGCCGCGGTCATCGCCGGGGTGGACCCGGTCGAGGCCAAGCACGAGGCGGCCCGCCGCTTCGGGGCCACCCACGCCGTCCGCCCCGACGAGCTGGGCGCGCTCTCGGCCGAGGTCACCGGCGGGGAAGGGTTCGACTATGTCTTCGAGGTGGTAGGCACTCCGCAGACGATCCGGGCCGCGTGGACAGCCGCCCGCCGCGGCGGGACCGTCGTGATCGTCGGGGCCGGGCGGCCCGATCAGCAGGTCGAGTTCACCCCGTTCGAGCTGCTCTTTGACGGCAAGGTGATGCTCGGCTCGCTCTACGGGGCGGCCGACGTCCGGCGCGACTACCTGCGGCTGCTCAGCCTGTGGCGGGCAGGCCGGCTGGATCTCGAAGGCATGATCACCCAGCGGCTGAAGCTCGACGATGTCGATCACGCCCTGGGTGCGCTCGGCCGCGGGGACGTCATCCGGCAGGTCATCATCCACGACTGAGGCTCGCTCCGGGCACCACCACGCCGACCAGCCCGGCCGGGCCGCCGGTTCCTGGCCGGCCGCCCTGAGATCAGGACCCGGCGGCCCGCCCGGGAAGTGAAACGCGTTCTAGTTAGCGGCCGGCTTGCCGTCCGCGAGTGATACGGGAGGACCCATGATCCTGGATCGGTTCCGCGTCACCGGCCGGGTGGCCGTCGTGACGGGCGCGGGCCGGGGGATCGGCGCGGCCGCCGCGGTCGCGCTGGCCCAGGCCGGGGCAGACGTGGTGATCTCCGCGCGCACGCAGGACCAGCTGGACAAGGTGGCCCGGGA